>NZ_NMPP01000083.1:0-34512 GCF_009192885.1 Xanthomonas sp. LMG 12462
CCGGGCAGGAACACCAGCACGTCGCCCGGGTGCTGCTGCAGCGCATGCTCGACCGCGCGCCGGGTCTGCGCCTCCAGCGATTCCTCGCGCCGCGCGGGAAAGTGCGCGATCTCCACCGGGAAGCTGCGCCCGGCGCTGGACAGTCGCGGCGCGTCGAGGAACTGCGCCAGGCGCTCGCCGTCCAGGGTTGCCGACATCACCACGATGCGCAGGTCCTCGCGCACCTGCGCCTGCACGTCCAGGGCCAGCGCCAGGCCCAGGTCCGCGGCCAGGTGGCGCTCGTGGAACTCGTCGAACAGCAGCGCGCCGACGCCCTCAAGCATCGGGTCGTCCTGCAGCATGCGGGTCAGGATGCCCTCGGTGACCACCTCGATGCGGGTACGCGCGGACACCTTGTTCTCGAAGCGAATGCGGTAGCCCACGGTTTCGCCCGGCGTCTCGCCGCGCTGCCGGGCCATGAAGGCGGCGGCGCTGCGCGCGGCGACCCGGCGCGGCTCCAGCATCACGATGCGCCGGCCCTGCAGCCAGGGCGCGTCGAGCAGCGCCGGCGGCACCTGGGTGGTCTTGCCGGCGCCGGGCGGGGCTTCCAGCACCAGGCGCGGATGGGCGGCGAGGCTGTCGCGCAGTTGCGGCAGCAGCGGATCGATCGGAAACACGGCGGACGTCATCGGCAAAGGATACGTGGCCGCCGCGCCGCCGGGGAGCGGCGACAGGCGCGTGGCCCGTACAATTGGCTGCTGTCCCGGCTGATTCCCGCGCAACCGCATGACCCTGATCGACATCGGCGCCAACCTCACCCACGAGTCCTTCGATCGCGACCGCGACGCGGTATTGGAGCGCGCCCGCGCCGCCGGTGTCGCGCAACTGGTGGTCACCGGCGCCAGCCGCGAGCACTCGCCGCTGGCGCTGCAACTGGCGCAGCAGCATCCGGGCGTGCTGTACGCCACCGCCGGCGTGCATCCCCACCACGCAGTGGAGTACACCGCCGAGTGCGACGCCGAACTGCGCGCGCTGCATGCGCATGCCGAAGTGGTGGCGGTGGGCGAGTGCGGCCTGGACTACTTCCGCGATTTCTCGCCGCGGCCGGCGCAGCACCGTGCGTTCGAGCGGCAGCTGCAGCTGGCGGTGGACACCGGCAAGCCGCTGTTCCTGCACCAGCGCGACGCCCATGCCGACTTCATGGCGCTGATGCGCCAGTTCGACGGCACGCTCGGCCCGGCGGTGGTGCATTGCTTCACCGGCAACCGCGAGGAACTGTTCGACTACCTGGATCGCGACTGGTACATCGGCATCACCGGCTGGCTGTGCGACGAGCGCCGCGGCGCGCACCTGCGCGAGCTGGTGAAGCACATTCCCGCTAACCGGTTGATGATCGAGACCGACGCGCCGTACCTGCTGCCGCGCACGCTCAAGCCGACGCCGAAGGACCGCCGCAACGAGCCGGCGTTCCTGGCGCACATCGTCGAGGAGCTGGCACGCGACCGCGGCGAGGACGTGGCGACGGTCGCCGTGGCCAGCACTTCTGCCGCGCGGACATTCTTCCGTTTGCCGATGCCGGGCTGAGTACGTCGACGCGGCGGGTTTCGTGTTTGGGGATTCGTGATTGGGGATTGGGGATCCGTAAAAGCGCGCTTGGCTGTACGCGTCTTTTGTGGGAGCGGCTTCAGCCGCGACCGGGCAACGCGTCGCGGCGGATGGTCCGGTGGCCATGCCGATCCTCTGCGACCGTGCCGGCCGATGCGCCGGTGGAGATCCTGGACGGCGTGGGTTGGCGTCTTCTTGTGGGAGGGACTTCAGTCCCGACGCACGACGGTGTCAGTCGGCTTTACTCTGCATTCGTCGCGGGTGAAGCCGCTGCCGCGCAGGTAACGCCATTGGCGGCACTACGGCCTCTCAATCGACCTGCGCGTCCTCGCGCTTGGCCTCCGCCATGGCTTCCGGCTCCAGTTCCTCGGCACTGCGGTTGAGCTTGACGAACACGCCCCAGGCGACCAGCAGCAGCGCCGCGCACAGGCCCACGGCAGATGCGTAGGGCAGCTTGGACGGATCGTCGTGCATCAGTTCGAAGATCGATACCAGGGTCTCGATCGCCAGGGCGATGACGATGACCACGAAGAACCGCGACAGGTAGCGACGCACCCGGGTCGGTCCACTGACCTTGACGTCGCGCTGCACCTCCTCCTCGTAGATGGTCTGGCCCAGTTCCAGGGTCACCAGCGCCACCGTGAGCAGCCCGATCGCTTCCAGCACCACGTTGAAGCGGTCGCGCACCACCAGTTCGCCGCCCGGGGTCAGGCCGTGCCACAGCTCGAGCACGGCCATGCAGATCAGCCCGGCCGCGCACAGCAGGAACAGCAGGATGATGAGGAAATGCCCGCCGCGGAACAGTTTTTCCATGTGCGTGTCCGCTCGCTCGCCCCCTGTGTGGTGGGCGAGCATAGGCGCCAGGCGCGTCAGCGGCGCGCGAAGATGCAGGGCCGCCCTCGGGGCGGCTTGGCAACTACCCCGGAACACCACGGCAGGAGTGCGCATGGAAGGGGTGCGCTGCGCGCGGCGCCGGCTTTCCGCGGCAAACCTCAGCGCGCGGGCAGACCGGCCTGGTACGCCTGCAGGTGGCAGTACGCCGCCATCAGCAGCGGCGCGTCCTGCCCGGCGGCGCGGGCGCGGACCAGCATGTCGCCGACGATCTGCTGCGCTTCCACCTGTTGCCCGGCTTCCAGGTCGCGCAGCATCGAGGCCTTCATCGGCGAACCAGGCTGGGTCAGCAATTGCAGCGCGCTGGCCTGCGCCGCTTCCGGCACCGGTTCGCCGGCCGCCGCGGACACCGCCGTGCATTCGACATACAGGCCACGCACCAGCGCCACGCCATCGTCGCTGGCGACGATGCGTCCGATCGGCGCACGCATCAGGCAGGTGGCCGCGGCCAGCGCGGTGAGGAAGGTGTACTTGATCCATTGCTCTTGCGCGATCCGCGGCGTGGCCAGATGGTCCACGTCGGCCTGCGCGCAGGCCTCGGCCAGGGCGCACACGCGCGCGCTGTCGGCACCGCGGCCGTCGCGCTCGCCGAAGGTCAGCGAGGCCGGCTTGGCCAGATGCTGGATCGCGCCGTCGGCATCCAGCACCGCGCTGATGAAACACAGCCCACCGATCACCCGCTCCGCACCGAAGCGCGCATCCAGCGCCCGGTAGTGGCGCAGGCCGTTGAGGATCGGCAGCACGCTGGTGCCGTCGTGGACCGCCGGCGCCACCGCGTCCAGCGAACTTTCCAGGTCGTAGGCTTTGCAGCTCAGCAGCACCAGATCGAACGGCCGCGCCTGTGCCGCGCTGTGCAGCGTCTCGGCGGTGAGCGTGCTCACCGCGATCGCCGCGTCGCCGCGCGGGCTGCGGATGCGCAACCCATCGCGTTGCAGGCGTGCGGCCCGTGGTGGTCGCACCAGAAAGCTGACATCGACGCCGGCCTGGGCCAGGCGTCCGCCGAAATAACCGCCGGTCGCGCCGGCGCCGAGAATCAGGATACGCATGAGACGTGGATCGCCATGGAGTGGAAGGCATCCGATTGCGGGAACGCATGCCGGCAAGCGGGCGCGCGTGCGGTCCTGTCGACGATGCGGCGCAATCGGCCATGCCGTTGCGCCGCACCGCGACCCGCACGCATCAGGGTGGCCGCATGCAGCGGTACCCGGTGCGACTCAGCTCTTCTTTACGAGCTCGACGCGGCGGTTCTGCGACTTGCCTTGCTCGGTCGCATTGTCCGCCACCGGGTCGGCGTCGCCGAAGCCGGCTGCGGTCAGACGCGACGCGTCGATACCCTGCGCGACGAGCGCGGCGACCACCGCCTTGGCGCGTCCTTCCGAAAGCGACTTATTGTGCGCGGCATCGCCGGTGCCGTCGGTATAGCCGTTGACGGCCAGCTTCAACGCGGCGTCCTGCTTGAGCAACTGCACGACCTGCGCGATCTGCGGCTGCGAATCGGGCAGGATGTCGGTCTTGTCGGTGGCGAAGTTGACGTGCAGCGCGACCTTGCCGGTCTTGTCGATCTGCGTCTTCAGTTCGCTGGCCGGCAGCAGGCTGGCGGTGACCTGCAGCGGCTTGGTCTCGGCGATCAGCAGGCCGCCACCGAACTGGTAGCTGCACAGGTGAATCCAGATATCGCGGTCGGCGCGATGCACGACGAAGACCTGCGCCGGGTTGTTCCAGACATCGCCAAGGCCGCTGTTGTACTTGCTTGCGATATTGCGTGGCCACTCTTTGATTTTCTGCGTGGCCGCTTCAGGGAGCTTGCCGTCGAAGATCTTCTTGCCGCCGAGTGCGGTGACAACGGATTCGATATTGCGCTCCAGTTCCAGATCGGAGAAGGTCTTGCCCTGTGCCGCATCGATGTGCGCCGACCAGACCTTGCCCTCGACCGGCTGCAGGCGATCGCCGGTCCAGAACGGCACCTGGTCGAAATCTGCGACGTCCGGCGTGCTGCCGGTGACATAGCCGGTGGGCAGCGCGATGTAGGGGAAATCTCCCAGTGGGACGTCGGACACCGGCAGGCTGGCAGGATCGAATGCCGTACTGGCGGGGGACTGGGCCGCGGGAGTTTCCTGCGCGCCGCTGGCGGTCGCCGCGGGGGCCGTCGCCTGATCGTCGGGATGTGCGGCTTGCTCGTGCTTCTTGCAGGCGCTCAGACTTGCGATGACGGCCAGGGCCAACGTCGCCGCTACTGCTCTTTTCACAGAGATACTCCTTGTCGGGGGACGAACCAAACTAGTGTAACGGCGCGATCGGCCGATCTTGCTGCAGAACCATGAACCCGCGTCGACCAACAATGGGCGACACAGGTTTGAGTCGCAGCAGAAGCGCGATCAGTGCGTCAGGTCGGGTGGCTGGAACAGCGCATCCGGCTGCGGGCCGTAGTCGACGCGTTGGATGTCCCATTGCTGTTGCTGTTCCAGCCCGGTCTTGCCGCGATAGGCGAGCACCAGGCCGGTCTCGCGGTCCAGCCACATCGTGCCTTGCCGGGTCCTGCCGGGCCCATCCGGGTTGGCCAGGCGGTACCGCCATTGCACCGCGTCGCGGCCCGCGCGCAGGCCGCTGTCGCCACGCTGGCAATCGGCGAACATGCCAAGACCCGCGCAGGGGTGCTCCGGATCGAAGCGTAGCGGCCAGCGCATCCCGGGAACGGGCATCGCGCCGCCCTGCTGGCCGACGATCCAACCGGTGGGTGCATCTTTCGCCAGGATCAGCGCATACGACCGACCGCTGGCATCCTGGAACTGGATCCGCAACGCGTCGTCGCGAAAGAACACCATCGCCGGCTGCGCCGCGCCGCGCGGCTGGATCCGGCTCAGGCCGCCGAGCTCGTTGGTCGTCACCTGGGCGACGCCAGAGAATGCAGCGTCTTCGGCGTGTACCTCGCCGAGAGCGGCCTGGCACAGTACCGCAGCGCAAGCCAGCAGTGCGCACCGATGCATCACTTGTCCAGGTTGCCCTGCGTGTAGATGGGCGACTGCATGCGTACGATGGCGTAGCTTTCGATGGACAGGCGATTGGTGAGTGGCTGCAGCGGAGAGGATTCGAACGTGCCGGCCTTCAGGTACTGCGACTTCCCGCCAAGTACCCAGCCGACGAAGGGAACGACCAAGGGCGCGTCGTAGACCACCTTGATCTTGAGGATGTTCGCGTCCTGCACATTGACACCACTGCTGCCGACCGCGTCGCTGCGGTAGGCGAGCGTGTCGTTGGGCAACGCGTACTGGCCGTTGTACTGGCGTTCGCGGAAGTTGCTCCACGCGGCGCGCGTGGGATTGATGACGGTGATGCGGCCGTGCAGGGTGAGGTCGGCGAAGGCCTTGGCGTACGCCATCTCGACCGCAGCCTGGCCGGTGTCGTGGGCATACAGCGGCATCATGCCCTTGGCGAAGCCCTTGCGCATCTCCATGCGATCCACCCCGCTGACCGCACCCGCGCGCGCCGCCATCAGCGCGGCGTAATCGAGCGTGGACTTCATGCGGTACAGCAGCACCGCCTGGATGACGGCGAGCAACAGGAACAGCAGCACCGGCGTGATGATCACCAGTTCCACCATGGATTGGCCGCGCATCGACGAGCGGCTGCGCGGTGCGCGGACGCGTGCTTTCATGACATGGCTCCGGTAGAGGAAGGCACCGGCGCGGTGGCGCGCCAGTGCCAGTGTTCGCCGCGTTGCGGCTGTAGACGGTCCAGCGCACCGCCATGGAACTCGATGGTCGCCGCGGCCCGCCGGCACATCGCCGTGCGATAAGGCCTGACGTTCTCGCGCCACTCCAGCACGACATCGTCGTGGCCCAGGAACACCAGATCCAACGGATAGCCCATGCCGATGGTATGCACGCTGGCGCACGGACGGATCAGCAAGGCCTCCGATCCATCGGTGGCCAGCGCCGGGCGCGCCAGCAACCCGCGCGCGCGCGACCACCAGGTATCCGCCGCCCACACCTGCGGGATCGGGATGCCGGCGCTGCGCTCGATGCATCCACGCTTCACAGGATGCCCTCCTGCAGCATCTTCAAGTAGATGAAGTAGCCGAGGAACAGGAAGATGAGCGGGAAGAAGAACATCACCAGCGGCAGCATCATCTTCACCGGTGCTTCCAGCGCCAGCTTCTCGGCGCGCAGGAAACGTTCCTCGCGGCGCTGGTTGGCCTGTGCGCGCAAGGTGTCGCTCAGGTTGGCGCCGACCTTGTCGGCCTGGATCAGTGCGCTGGTGAAGCTGGTGATCTGCGCGATGTCCATGCGCTCGGCCATGCGCCGCAACGCCTCGGCACGGGGCAGGCCGGCGCGCAGGTCGCGCAGCATGCGAGAGAACTCCTGCGACAGCGCACCGGCCGGTCCCTTGGCCACCGCCTGCTCGATGCCGCCGGTGACGTTCAGGCCGGCCTCGACCGACATGGTGATGAAATCCAGATAGACCGGAAGGTCGCGCACGACGGTCTTCTGCCGCGCCTTGCGGCGCTCGCCCAGCCACAGCGCGGGGTACAGCCAGCCGAGCACGCCGCCGAACAGCAGGCACATCAGGCCCGAGCCGATCCCTAGATGGCCAAGCATGCCGGTGCACAGCAGGAAGAAGGCGATCACCACCAGTGCGCTGGCCATGCGCAAGCCATAGAACTCTTCCGGCGTCAGCGTGTAGTCCTGGCCGGCCGCCTGCAGCTGGCGGTGGGTCTGTTCCAGTTGCGCCACACTCAGGCGCGGCGCGATGCGCCGGGTCAGCACCGTCACCAGCGGCCACATCAATTGCATCAGTCGCGGCAGCGGGTCGTAGTAGGTACGGTCTTCCAGCTCGACTTCGCGGATCACCCCGCGCGTGCCGATGATCACCAGCGCCACGGCGCCGGCGGCAAGAAGCGCGACGAGGGCGAGCATCCAGGTCATACGTCGATCGTCATGATCTTCTTGCAGAGGCGGTAGCCCAGATACTCCATGACCAGGCAGATGGTGATCACCAACCAGCCATGCCAGCTATGGAACATCGGCTGCATGGTTTCGCTGTACATCAGGCTGAGATAGCCGATCAGGAACACCGGCAGCATCGCCATGACGATGCCCTGCAGGCGGCCCTGCGCGGTCAGCGCTTTCACCTTCTTCTCCATGGTCAGTCGCCGGCGCAGCGTCTCGGCCAGGGTCGCCAAGGTCTCCGCCAGATTGCCGCCGACCTCGCGCGAAATGTTGACCGCCGAGACGAACAACTCGGCATCGGTGATGGGGACGCGCTTGCTGAAGTTTTCCATCGCCTCTTCGGCGCGAAGGCCCATGTGTTGCTCACGCAGCACCAGCGCCAGTTCCTGCGCCAGTGGCGGTTGACCGTCATGAACCAGTACTTCCATCGCCGGCGCGAAGCCGACGCCGGCGCGCAGGCTGCTGGACAGCATCTGCAGCGCGTCGGGAAGCTGCTCCTGGATCCGCTCCAGCCGGCGCTTGCGCAGGAACGCGTAGACCTTGCGCGGCGCAAAGAGCAGGAAGATGCCGACCAGCACCGCAATGATCAGGCTGCCGGTCAGCATCCAGATGATCAGTGGAATGACAACCATCACCACGGCGCTGATCATGTAGACCTGGGCCGGATCCAGGAACAGGAACATGTCCGCCAGGTTCATGCGGGCCTGATCCATGAAGCTTTCGCGGTAGCGCTTCAGGAACTGCTCGCTGGAGCGCGCGATCAGCAGGAAGGCCGTCACGGTCCCGGCGAACACCAGCAAGGCGATCAGCCACAGTGCCATCAGCGTGCGCTTCCCTGGTTGCGGAAGATGCCCAGATCCACCGACACGCCGCGTTCGGCGAGTTCCTCGTAGAACTCGGGCACGGCGCCAGTCGCGACGAAGTTGCCGGCGACCTTGCCGTCGGGGCCGTGGTAGGTGGTGGGCTTGAACAGGAACAGGTCCTGCATCTGGATGGTGCCGCTTTCGATGCCGGTGATTTCGGTGATGTGGCTGACCTTGCGCGAGCCGCAGGGGTAGCGGCGCTGGTGCACGATCAGGTTGACCGCCGACGCGATCTGCTCGCGCACCACCGTCATCGGCAGCTCCATGCCGGCCATCATCACCATCACCTCCAGGCGCGAGAGCGTCTCGCGCGGATTGTTGGCATGCGCGGTGGTCAGCGAGCCTTCGTGGCCGGTGTTCATCGCCTGCAGCATGTCCAGGCATTCGCCGCCGCGGCACTCGCCGACCACGATGCGATCCGGACGCATGCGCAGCGCGTTCTTGACCAGGTCGCGGATGGTGATCTGGCCCTTGCCCTCCATGTTGGGCGGGCGGGCTTCCAGCGCCACCAGGTTGGGTTGAACCAGTTTCAGTTCCGCCGCATCCTCGATGGTGACCACGCGGTCGCCGTCCGGGATGAAGTTCGACAGGATGTTCAGCAGGGTGGTCTTGCCCGAGCCGGTACCGCCGGACACCACGATGTTGCGGCGCTCGCGCACCGCCATGATCAGAAACTCCAGCATCGCCTCATTCAGCGAACCGAACTTCAGCAGGTCCTCGCCCATCAGCCGGCGCGTGGCGAACTTACGGATACTGATGCTCGGTCCGCGCAGGGCCACCGGTGGGATCACCGCGTTGACGCGGGAGCCATCTTTCAAGCGTGCGTCGACCAGCGGCGAACTTTCGTCGATACGCCGCCCCAGGGGCGTAACGATGCGTTCGATCGCGGCCAGGCAGGCACGTTCGTTGGAGAACACCACCTCGGACTTCTGGATGCGCCCGGCACGCTCGATGAAAATGTCGTCGTGCGAATTGACCATGATTTCGGTGACGGTCGGATCGTCGATCAGGTCTTCCAGCGGCCCCAATCCGATTGCCTCGTCCAATACCTGCTTGGCCAGCCGGCGCGGGCTGATGTCCGCGGGCAGATCGCTGAACTCGCGCTTGAGGATGTCGTCGATCAGGTTGATGGTGCTGTCGCGCAGCGCGCTGTCGTCCATGCTGCGCACGTCCATGCGTCGCAGGTCCATCTGCCGTACCAGCGCCATGTGCAACTTGGTACGCCAGGTGGCGATATCCGACGGCGGCGGCCCGGCCACCACCATGTCGGTCGCGGCGGGTGCGGCCGGCTTGCGCTCGGGCGTTGCGTCGGTTGCTGCTGCGGGCGCTTCCGAGGCCCTGACCGCCGCGCCGTCGTTGGCGGCGGGCGTCTGTCGGACGATGCGTGCATCGTCGCCGCTGACCTTCAGCATGTACTGGCCGATGCGGATCTCGTCCTTGCCGTCGATCGGCCCCTGCTTGGCTAGCACCACCTTGCCGTTGAGCGTGATCGGCTCGCGCCCGCCCAGGGGCAGGATGAACACGCCGTCGTCCTCGCGCAGCAGGGTGGCGTGCTTGCCGGCGATGTTCCAGCCCTGCAGCATCACCAGATTGGCATCGGCACGGCCGATGCCGCACTCGCGGTGCATGCACTTGACCTGGCGCGTGTCGCCTCCTGGCGTATTGATCAGCACTGTGAACATGGCGGTGAACCTTGCGCTCCGTGGGGTGGGTTACTTGATCAACTTGTCTTGCCGCGGACTGATTTCGTTCTGCAGCTCCTTCTCGATCCCTTCGGCACGCTGCAGATCCTGCAGGTTCTCCGGCGAGGTCGGGCTGACGATGCGCGGGGTCACGAAGATCACCAGTTCGGTCTTGTTGCCACGGAAGCCATCGGAGCGGAACAGCTTGCCGAGGATCGGGATGTCGCCCAGCAGCGGCAGCTTGTCCACGGCCTTGGAGGCTTCCCGATCGAGCAGACCGGAGATGACGATGGTCTGGCCGGCATTGACGTTCAGCTCGGTCTCCACGCGCCGGGTCAGGAAGCCGGGAACGCCCTGCACCGACACCGACGGATCGATCCGGCTGACCTCGGCCATGATCGAGGTATTCACCTGATTGGACGAGTTGACCGTCGGGTTGATGTTGAGGCGGATGCCGTATTCCTTGTACTCGATCTGGGTCTGGCCGAGGATCGACGGCACCACGATCGGCACTTCGCCACCGACCAGGAAGGTCGCGTTGCTGCCGCTCTTGGCGCTCAGCTTGGGCTGCGCCAGCACCCACGCCTTGCCGCGGCTCATCAGCAGGTTGATCTTCGAGGCGATGGTGGTGGCAATGCCGAAGTAGCCCTGCGGCCCGGGCAGCTTGGTAGGCAGCTGATCCTTGATGTCCTGGAAGGTCTGGTTGTTCTGCGGCAGCACGCGGAAGTAATTGTTCGTGGTCACGTCGCGGATCAGACCGCCAATCGGACCATCGATGGTGCTGTCCCAGCGGATGCCCAGATCTTCGACCGAGTTCTTGTTGAACTCCATGATCGACACATCCATCTGCACCATCGGCCGCATGCCCACCGGGTCGGCGCCGGCGAAGTTCAGCACCTGCGGATAGATCTTCTGCAGCGCCTGAATTTTTGCCGTGGTCGCGGCGTCGACATCGTTGCCGGAAATCACCACGTTGGCGCCGATGGCCCGCACGGTGAGGCCCGGTGTATTGCCCAACAGCTCGCGCACTGTGTCCGCAGAGCCCTCGGACTTGCTGCCGCTCACCGTCACGTTGACGTCGCGCTGGCTGCCGTCGGCCATCCACAGGTGCACGTTGGTGTCGCCGGGCTTGGTCCCGATCATGACAAGTTCGGATTTTCCAACCGAGAAAACGCTTAGCACGTCGCCGTCGCCGACCGCGATGCGGCGCAAGGCCCAGGGTACGCGGCGCACCACCGCTTCGCCGGCATAGATGCTTTGCGAGGACTGGATCAGCGGAGCGACGGAGGGTTTCTTGTCGCCTGCCAGGGCGCCGCCGCCGCCCGATGATGAGCCGCTGTTGCCCAGTTCCTGGATCTGCGATTCGACCGACTGCTTGAACTGGTCGACCTGACGCCCTTGCGCCATCAGCCGCGCCTGTTCCGCCGATGGAGCTTCCGCTGGCTGCCCGGCCGCTGGCACAGCGGCCTGCGCGGCCGGCCTTGCCGCAGCGGCAGGGGGTGGGGTCTGTTGTGCCGATGCGTTCCATCCCCCAATGCCTGCCAGCAGCAAGCCGGCCAACCATGGCGCCGATGTTCCGGCCTTGCTCCTGCAACGTGTTGCTTGCGTCATGCTTAACCCTTTCCGCCAATGATGAACTCAACGCGGCTGCTTCCGCTGCCCGTGTCCGCCGAATCGCCTGATCCCAGCGACCGCAACAATTGACTCTCGCTCATACCCGTTGCCGCGCCTGGCGATGTGTCTTTGATCTCGCGCAGCAGCACGCGCACGGCCCCAACCTTGGACGCAACGGCCAGCTGCTTGGCCTGGTATTGATCCAGCTCCAGGGTGACGCTGGAGAAACCGGCGGACGTGTTCGCTTCCTCACCTTCCTTCGGAGCCTGTGCCTCGCCGATGCGGCTGCCGGCCGCCAGCACCTTGATCTTCTGCAGCAGCGGGAACACCTGCGCGCCCGTGCCCTGGCCACCGTTGCCGCCTGTGGTGGCGTCCTTGACGAAGAAGATGTCGATCATGTCGCCCGGCGCGATCATGCCCGAAATCGAATTGTTCTCGTCGACACTCATCGTGTAGGCAACCTTGCCCTTGGGAATCAGCCGCGAGAACTGGTCGTATAGCGGAACCAGGGCGCTGGCGCTCAAGGGCGCACCGCCGCGTGCTGGTGCGCGCAGCATCCTGCCTTCGAACTGGGTGTGGTTGTCAGGCGTGACTGCATCGGCCGGCGCGAATTCGGCCGGGATCGTACGCAGGGCCAGATCGCCGCCTTGCAGGATGGCACCCTGCGGCAGATCGTTCACCGGCACCGCGACGTCGACCATCGGCCGGTTGTCCTGAGTGCGTTCGGCGACTGTGGTGCGGATGTAGCTGACCGCGATGAAGGCCGCAAGGCCGGCCATGACCACTGCGATCAGGATGAAAAGAACGTTCTTGCTGAGTTTGGGTTTCTGCATTGAAGATGCGCCGTCGGCAGGTCATCGCGAAGGAAGGGAATCAACCAGCACGTCGGACGCCGAGATGGCGTAGACGAAGGCGGCATAGAGATCTTTCAGGGCTGTCACCACCTCGGTGATCACGTCGGGCTTGGCGATCAGCACGATCACTAGCGCCATGACCACCACGGTATATTCGATCGTGGACTGGCCGCGCTGCAGGCGTCGGCCGAGCAGCGGAGGCGCGTTCATTCGACCACCGCCACGATCACGGTGCCGGTCTTTTCCCGGCTCGAGGTGACGGTGACGCGCTCGTCCCGCCGGGTGAAGCGGGAAACGCAATGCGGACTGCTTGCCGTACACGCCGATGACGAGTCGTCGCGGGCATAGCCTTGCCCGGCGAAGTAACGTGAGTAGTACTGCTGGTTTTGCAGCGGTGTGTACTGGTTGAGCATGCTCAACGTCCTGACATGACGCGGGGTGTCCATGTAGACGATGTCCTCGGCGACCTGGGTGTCGGGCAGTCGGCCGAAGCCCTTGCCGACCCCATCGGCAGGGAGATCTTTTTTTGGCAGTTCCATCACCCCGATCTGCCCCTGTGTGCGCGTGGTGTCTCCACTCAACTCCACCGTGATGTAGTAGCCGTCCCTGGTCATGTGTCCAAGCACGGTCTTGTTGCCCATCGGCGTGGCCACCACGGTGTTGCCCCATTGCTTGCGGTAGAACTGCTCGATCTGTTGCGGTGACTGGGCGACGCGAAAGCGGCTGGCGCGCATCGCAATGCCGTTGTAGAGCATGTGATCGGACACGATCTCGCCCGTGGCCTGATCGGGGACCGGCACTTCCGGCCAGTCCAGCGCATGCGCCGGTTCCGCAACAAAACCGGACAGGAGTGCGTAGAGTCCGACAGCAAGCATGCGGTGGGAGACCCCTGCGTTCATGGCTTACTCGGCTTCAGCGGGTAGTCGGCCAGCTTGTCGGCAGGAACGACATCCGGTTCGATGGTGCCAATCTCCAGATCGCCGAGAGAACCCACCATCGGCAGAATCGGCTTCAATGGCTTCAGCGTATCGATGAGGGGATCCAGGCCCTGGAAGTAGGAGGCCGGCGCCAACGGTCGGACGGTGGCAATGACGCTGCGCGCACCGCTGCGTGGGCCAGAGGCATTCCAGGCATCGGTCAGCAGGGTCTGATGACGCTTATCGACCAGGTTGAGGTTGTCCAACGGTTCGAGGTAGCGCGCGGGTCGACCATCTGTGGTTTTCAGATCGCGATAGTTCAGCGTCACTTCCGCCGTGACGTAGCCGTTCCTATTTGGCGGGAAGGCGTTGTCGAAATAGTTCTTCGGCAGCACATTGGCTGCGTCGTCGACGTAGCCGGGCGAGCCCTTGTTGGCTGTACGCGTGATCGACAGGTCGCGCTTTTCCAGCAGCTTCTGGTTCGAGAAGGTATTGAGCATCTGGTCGGAGAAGGACCCGCCGCTGACACCGGACGCACGACTGGTGATCGGCGCATCGGCGTCGGCGAAATTGCGGTCCAATGCTTTGCTCTGCAGAGCTGCACGGCTGGGTGGCTGGTAATTTCTGGCCACGCTCGCTTCCCAGGCTGCATTGCGGGCCGCCTGCATCGCCATCTGCTTGCTGTGTCCCAGCTTGGCGACGACCGGGATCAGCAGAAACAGCGGCACCAGCACGGCGGCACAGACCGCCAGCTCCACCATCCCCTGTCCGCGCATCCTGCGCGCTGGTGCAAAGAGCGTCGTCTTCATCCTGCGTCTCCTAGTTTTCTTCCTTCCCACCCGCCACGTTGGAAGGAATCAGACCGCTGCCGAGGCTGAATGACTTGACCTGCAGCACGCAACCGTTGCCGCCCCGTAGCGGCTTGGCCTCCAGCGGAATGGCCTGTAGGTAGACGCCCACGGCGTCTATCGTGCAGCCGGCTGCATCGGCGGGTGATTCGGAAAAGCCCCACTTGCTTCCAGCAGACCACATGCAGACCTCCTGTTTGCCGTTCTGCCAGCGAGTGCAGGGTTGGCCCTTGACTTGGCCTTCGCCCGTCAGCGTCCAGCCGGCGGCCTGAAAGGTCTGGCGGTCCTGTGCACGTGTGCTGCTGTCAATCGCCATGTACATGCCGTCGGCGTCTTCGACGGTATCTTTGTCCGTGTGTTCCTCAAGCTTGATCAGGCATGCTGTCTGTCCGCTGTCGCCGTCGGCCCCCAGTGTCCAGCTGACTTGGTGAGCGAACTGGCGGTGCGCATCGATCATGATCTCGATTTCGCCCGTTCCCAGCTTGGCTTCCTCCTGTGGCGAAAGCGCGCGGGTCGGCATGCCCGAGCCACGGCAGGCATCCAGCTTCGCCTGATAGTTCTTGCGCTGCAGATTCTCCCCTCCCAGAAGCGACTCCCAGGTCAGCACCACGTGCAGGGCAGGCAGCGACTTGACTCCGCTGACGGAAGACGAAGCGTCCTCGCCCGTGTCGCCGTCGGTCGCATCGTGCGACTTGCAGCCGCCGATAAACGCCAGCGACGCTACGCAAGAAAGCGCCAAGATGCGGCATCGATCGATCTGGAACGTCATGGAGCAGCCACCAGGAGCGCGCGATCGGAGGCGGGCGTTTTGACAAGGCGCGCCTGCCAGTAGGGGCTGAACAAGCTGCCTTTCTCGAACTTGCTGTCGCCCTTGCCCCAAACCGAGCGCCGAAAATCAGCAAGCTCGTGGGGTCGGTTGAAATAGACCTGCGCGCTGGCCATCGCACGCAACTGGTTGCCGCGGGCTTGGTCCTTGAGCTGCATGCGTCCACTCCCGATCTTCAGCGCGGAACTGGTGCGGGCCTTGTCGACATCGGTGCCGACCTCGACGGTGTAAATCGGTCCGGCGTTTGCGCCGTCTGGCTGCTGCGAGTAGGCAGCCTTTACGTCCCGGTACTCCGGGCTCAGGCCGACCTTGTAATTGTTTAGAAACGCCTTGCTGCGGTTGAAGCTTTCCCTGACCGCGGGGTCGCCTTCGATGAGCGTTCCGGCGATGTCGGTGCGAGTGATTCCGTTGTAGGCCTCATAGGTATGGTTGTCGTACGGCGATTTCCACCCTCGCCCATTATTCATGCCGGCGAAGAACCTCGGCATGCGGTTTCCCACCGCCTGGGTTCCTCCCCAGCCAAGCGGGAACTCGAAGAAGAAGAGCTTGAACTGGAATGTATCCACGGCCGACCAGCGATCGTATTCGACCATGTCGGTGCCGCCATTGTTGTTGAACACGCCAAGCGCCGTGCCGTTACGCGCGCGGGTGAAAGTGTCGCGCGACGCCATCACAACGTTCCGGTAGCGCTCGCCGCCAACGTTGGTGCTGTTCAGGCCCTTTCGCTTGCCAGGCGTATAGCTCTGGAGTTGGTCACCTGCGGAAATAACATTCTTCGCCAGCACGCCTTTGCCGACCAAGGTCAGGTCGGCGTCGGGAACATTGTCCTTCACCACTTTGCTGGCCATGGCGAAGACATTGGCTTCCGACGCGAAGTCGGCGACGGCGAAATTGGCCGCTTTCGCGTAGAACTGATCGAGCGTTTGATCGAGAAAGACCATTTGTCCGTCGGCAAAGGTCAGAAAACCACTCCTGACGCCCTTAAGTGCAGTGTTGATCTGCTTCATCGCGCGACGGATGCCGTCCAACACCCTGCTGAGCGGGGGAATCCAGAACAGCACGATTTCGGCGGCCTCGACGAACTCTTCGAAGTGGACGGACGTCGAGTGGGCCATGGTCAGCCAGGAGTTCAGGCTCACGATCTGCGCGATCGCCACTTCGTTGGCGACGCGTCCACGATTCAGATAGGCGGCGAAATTGCGTGCGCGCGCCTGCTCGACGGCGATGCTGTAGGCCGCGGCATCGGCGGCATTGGTGAGTTCGACCTTCTTGCTAACCACTTGCCCGGTGTTGAAGGTCACCAGCAGGCCCACGCACAGCACCATCAGGAATACCAGCACCATCGGCATGGCTTGCCCCTGCATCCTGGAACGGACACAGGATGTCGCTGGTGCGACCATCGTGGTCGAGGGATTGGCGGCGATGATCACCATGCGGCTTCCTTCGGGCAATACCCCGCCAAAGGCACGACGCACGCGTCGGACCCTGCGGATTCCATGGGATTGGGTTGCTAGCTAGTTTGCAGAAGCCTGCGTACGGCCTCTGGCGAGAGATTGGCAGCAGGCCACCATCTGCCCATGGCCGGGCAGATGGTGGCAAGGGCGTTACTTGTTGCCGTTGTAGGCGGCCATACCCTTGTCCTTGTCGGCCTGGCCCTGGGCCTTGTCTGCGCGCGTACCGGCGCGCTGGATCATCTGGTCCGCGTCCTTGCCGGACAATTCCTGCGCCATACCGGCGACCTGTGCGCGGACCGTACCACCGAAGAACGTGAACACGCCGATCGCCGCGATCGCGATCAGGGCCACGATGATGATGTACTCGGTCATGCCTTGGCCTTGCTGCTTGCGGCCGAAGCGGATGGGCTTGCGTTGGATCTTCATCTGATTCCTCTCCTTGGCTCGATCGCCCAATCACCGGCAACACACAAGCGTGCCCCGCGGCAACGTGTGGCGACATGGGTTCATTAAGTGAGGTCGTTCACGGAGACGAAGCTGGTCTCCGGCCCGCGCTTTACGTCCAGTAAAGAGATGGTGTGTAGCGGACGTGTGCACTGTAGCGTCGGCTTATTGCCGGCACAAGAAAACTCGCGTTAATAAATTGGCGCTTACCTAGGTTCGCATCACATTATCGAGTCAAACTTTGGACGCGTGCGATCCCGTACGGAAAATACAATTGTGAATTCGGTGGACTCGCGCCGCGCGCGCCGTCGGACTCGCATGTGATGCGTAGCGGGTATTCCGGTGGATGACACAGGCTGCAATCCGGGACGCGGCGTGTATCCACCGCGACGCGGCGATTGGGGGCACGGTGCACTCAGGTCCCGGCACGCCGGATGCGACGCTCGTCAGTGCTTACTGACGTGGTGCAAGGGCCGGATGCGCCCCGCGTCGATTCGCCTACCGGGCATTGGCACCGATGGCGAGAGGCTGTGCGCCGTCCTCGCCGTGCCGTATTGGCGCAGCCCTTGGGCGACGCAAGATGTTCTCTGTGGCGACGACGCCTGGCGTCGTGCCTCGGGTGGCGTCAGCCGCCTGGAAGGTGGGGCGCTAAGGACGCTGGCGCGTCAGCTCCGCAACCCCACCCCGCGCCGCAGCAGCCACAGCGCCAGCGCCGCCAGCACCGCGACGAAGCCCAGCATCAGGCTGTAGGCCACCCACACCGGCACGTCGCTGCTGCCGAGCAGGCCGTAGCGGAAGGCGTTGACCATGTAGAAGATCGGGTTGGCGTGGGTGGCGGCCTCGGCCCAGCCGGGCAGCAGCTTGACCGAGTAGAACACGCCGCCCAGGTAGGTCAGCGGGGTCAGGATGAAGGTCGGCACGATCGCCACGTCGTCGAACTTCTTCGCGTAGACCGCGTTGATGAAGCCGGCCAGGGAGAAGATGGTCGCGCCCAGCAACACCGTGGTCAGGGTCACCAGCGGGTGCGGGATGCGCACCGGGGTGAAGAACATGGCGATGATCAGCACGATCACGCCGACCATCAGTCCTCGCAGCACCGCGCCGGCGACGTAGCCCCACAGGATCACCCAGTTGGGCATCGGGCTGACCAGCAGTTCTTCGACGTGGCGGCCGAACTTGGCGCCGAAGAAGCTGGAACTGATGTTGCCGTAGCTGTTCTGGATCACGCTCATCATCACCAGGCCGGGGACGATGAACTGCATGTAGCTGTAGCCGCCCATGTCGCCCACGCGCGAGCCGATCAGGCCGCCGAAGATCAGGAAGTACAGGGTCATGGTGATCGCCGGCGGCACCAGGGTCTGGCCCCAGATGCGCAGGATGCGCTTGACCTCGCGGCGCACGATGGTGCCCAGCGCGACCCAGTTGCGCTGGGCGGGCGTGGCGTCGGAAACGGGAAGGGTGGAATCGGTCTGGGGGGTCATGGTCGTCGCCGTGGGGGCATCAGGGAGTGGCGGACGGCGTGGCCGTGCCGGTCGTGGTCGCAGCGGCATCGCGGTGCTCGCCGGTGAGGCGCACGAACAGTTCCTCCAGGCGATTGCTCTTGGTGCGCATGGAGCGCACGCGGATGCCGGCGTCGCCCAATGCGGCGAACACGCGGTTGAGGTCCATCGCCCGCGGCATGTCCAGGTCCAGGGTGTGCGCGTCCAGGGCGAGCAGGTTGGTGCCCTCGATCGCCGGCAGCTGCGCCGGCAACTCGCCGTCGATGTCCAGCAGGAAGCCTTCCACGTCCAGCTTGGCCAGCAGGGCGCGCATCGGGCCCTGCTCGACGATGCGGCCGCGGTCGATGATCGCCAGGTTGCGGCACAGGCTCTCCGCTTCCTCCAGATAGTGCGTGGTGAGGATGATGGTGGTGCCGGCGGCGTTGATCTCGCGCAGCACGCGCCACATGTCGCGGCGGATCTCGATGTCCACGCCGGCGGTGGGTTCGTCCAGGATCAGCAGGCGCGGCCGGGTCATCATCGCGCGGGCGATCATCAGCCGCCGCTTCATGCCGCCGGACAGGGTGCGGCTCATCACCTGGGCCTTTTCCCACAGGTGCGCGCGCTTGAGTTCCACTTCGGCCAGGCGCTCGGCCTCGGCGCGCGGCATGCCGTAGAAGCCGGCGTAGTTGACCAGGATGTCGAAGGGCTGCTCGAACAGGTTGAAGTTGATTTCCTGCGGCACCAGGCCGATCAGGCGCATCGCCGCGCTGCGCTGGCTGCTCAGGTCGGTGCCGAACACCTCGACCTGGCCGGCGCTGAGGTTGACCAGCGAGCTGATGATGCCGATCAGGGTCGACTTGCCGGCGCCATTGGGGCCGAGCAGGGCGAAGAAGTCGCCGGGCAGGACGTCCAGCGACACGCCGTGCAGGGCCTGCACGCCGTTGTCGTAGGTCTTGCGCAGGTCGCGCACGCGCAGGGCGGGCGCCGGCGTCTGGGGAGAAAGAGCAGGTGCGGGAGTCAAGGCGGGCCTTCGCGCCGCATCGACGGCGCAGGAGAAGTGCAGCCGTTATTATAGAAGACCTCGTGGGGTCGCCCCCGGCCACAGACTGTTGCATCTCCGTGCCTGCCCAATTCCCGCTGAAACTGGTCGACCGCCACATGCTGGCCCCGGCCGTCGGCCACTACCGCTTCGTCCGCGATGACGGCCAACCCCTGCCGTTCGTGCCCGGCCAGTTCGTGCAGGTGCACTTCCACTATGCCGATGGCACCGCGACCAAGCGCAGCTACTCGCTGGCTACGCGTCACGATCCGGCACAACCGGCCGATGCCACCGTGGAGATCGCGGTCAGCTTCGTCGCCGGCGGCGCGGCCACCGCGCTGTTCGAAGGCCTGGAGATCGGCGGGCAGGTCTGCGCCAGCGGCCCGTACGGACGTTTCTGCCTGCAGCCGGGCGACAGCAACCGTCGCTATCTGCTGATCGCCACCGGCACCGGCGTCACGCCGTACCGCTCGATGCTGCCGCTGCTGGAAGCGGCGATGGCCGAGCGCGGCGTGGAAGTGGTGCTGCTGCTGGGCGCGCGCACCCCGGCCGAACTGCTGTACGGCGACGAATTCCGCGCCTTCGCCGATGCGCATCCCGGTTTCCGCTTCGTGCCGTGTTTCTCGCGCGAGCTGCCGGAGGCGCCGCATCCGGACGTGCGGCATGGCTACGTGCAGCAGTTCCTGGGAGAGTTCGCGCCGCAGGCCGAAGGCGACATCGCCTACCTGTGCGGTAATCCGAACATGGTCGATGCCTGCTTCGATGCGCTGAAGGAGGCTGGCCTGCCGGTGCAGCACATCCGCCGCGAGAAGTACGTCAGCAGCAAGTAACGGCCGCTGTCGGCGCCGGACATCCCGCGTAGGCGCGGCTTCAGCCGCGGCCGCTTCACTTGCAGGTCCGTCCAGGGCGAAGCTGCGTGTTTCCGAAGCGTCGAGCGCGCTTCGCGCCCGTCCCCTCACCCCAACCCCTCTCCCGGCGGGAGAGGGGCTCGTTGCGCTGGCTTGCCGGTGATTTTTGTTTTGTCTGTAAAGGACGCTTGACAGCCGACCTTGGCGCGCGCATTCTCCTGTCAAGCGTGCTTGACAGGGGAAATGGGCGGCACGGCATACGCGGCAGCCGCGAGGGTGCCGGATCGGGGATCGGCTGAGTATCGGGGACAGATATGGGCAACTGCAGGCGCAACGCGATCGTGGTGCTGTGCGTGAGTCTGGCGCTGCTGGCGGTGGGGGCCTGGCTGCCGCTCGGCGGCAGCGACTATCTGCGTGGGGTATGCATGGGCGTCGGCATCGGCGGCCTGTTCATGGCGCTGCTGCTGTGGTGGTCGCGGGGCAGCCTGGCCGACAGCGCGCCGCGGGCGCTGGCGCGGCGCTACTACCGCGAGTTCTTCCCGCCGATGGGCGCCTACGTGGTGGTGATGCTGTTCTGGAAGCGCCTGCTCGACAGCGTCGACGCGCACTGGCTGCGCGTGGTGGTCGCGCTGCTGCCGGCATTGACGTTGGCGCTGGTGATCCGCGCGGTGGCGCGTTTCGTGCGCGACTCCGACGAACTGCAGCGGCGCATCGAGCTGGAGTCCATCGCCATCGCTGCCGGGCTGACCTGTGGCGTCTACATGGCCGCCGGCTTCCTGCAGGCGGCGCAGGTCATCGCGGTGCCGGCCTCGAGCGCGATGCTGTGGGTGTTTCCTGCGCTGTGCATGACCTATGGGGTGGTCAAGGTCGCGAACGCGCGCCGCTACCAATGAACAGCCGCATCCGCGAACTGCGCGAGGCGCACGGCTGGTCGCAGGGCGAACTGGGCGAGCGGCTGGGCGTGTCGCGTCAGACCATCAATGCGCTGGAGACCGGCAAGTACGATCCGAGCCTGCCGCTGGCGTTCCGTATCGCGCGGCTGTTCGCGCACAGCATCGAGCAGGTGTTCCTGTTCGATGAAGGCGAGTAACCGCGTACTCCGTTCCATGCCCCACCGGGCACCGACGACGCCATGTTCCGGCATGGCATTCTGCAAGCCATGAACTCAAGGATGCGAACCATGCGACACCCTTCCCGGCCGTTCGCCATCGCGGCGGCCACCCTGTTGCTCGCCGCCTGCCAGGCGGCCCAGGCACCGACGCCGCAGACATCCGAGCGCAGCTACGGCGCGCTGCGCTTCCACCCGTGCACGCTGACCAATCCGGTGGCCTCCAACAACGTGCCGGCGCAGTGCGCGCGCATGGCGGTGGCGGAGAATCCGGCGGCGCCGAACGGCCGCAAGATCGAACTCAACATCGCCTGGCTGCCGGTCACCGGCGAGGGCGGCAGCGACCCGGATCCGGTGTTCTTCCTCGCCGGCGGTCCCGGCCAGGCCGCTACCCAGGTCGCCAGCATCGTCGACATGGCGCTGCGCGAGACCCGCAAGCGCCGCGACGTGTTCCTGATCGACCAGCGCGGCACCGGCCAGTCCAATCCGCTGAGCTGCCTGGGACCGGACGGCAAGGAGATGCCGCTGGCCGATCCGGCGCGGGCGCCCACCGCGAACGAACTGGTCGACTACGCGCGGCGCTGCGCGCAGTCGCTGCAGGGCCGCGCCGATCCGCGCTACTACACCACCACCCAGGCGATCGGCGATCTGGATGCGGTGCGCGCCGCGCTGGGCGTGGACAAGATCAATCTGATCGGCGGCTCCTACGGCACCCGCGTCGCCCAGCAGTACGCGCGCCGCTACGCGCCGCACGTGCGCAGCGTGGTTATCGATGGCGTGGCGCCGAACGATCTGGTGGTCGGCGGCGAGTTCGCCACCACCTTCGAGGATGCGATCGCCCTGCAGGCCGAGCAGTGCAAGGCCGATCCGGCTTGCGCCAAGCGCTTTCCCACCGATACCCGCACGCAGTTGCGCGCGGTGGTGGAGCGGCTGCGGCAGGCGCCGGTGGAGGTGGACTACCGCGATCCGGCCAGCGGCCAGAGCCGCCACGACCGAGTCACCGCCGACACCGTCACCAGCCTGGCGTTCTCGTTCTCCTACGCGCCGCAGACCGCGTCGCTGCTGCCGCTGGTGCTGGACGAAGCGGCCAACGGCCGCTACGGGCCGCTGATGTCGCTGGCAAAGATGATGGGCGGGCAACTGGACGGGCAGATGAACCGCGGCATGCAGTGGTCGGTGATCTGCGCCGAGGACGCCGACCGCTACCGCGCGCCGCAGACGCACGACACGCTGCTCGGTCCGGAAGTGGCGCAGATGTTCTTCGCGCCCTGCCCGGTGTGGCCCACCGGCACCCGGCCGGCCGACTTCACCGCGCCGTTCACCTCGACCTTGCCGGTGCTGCTGACCTCCGGCCAGCTGGATCCGGTGACGCCGCCGCGCTACGCCGAGCGCGTGCTGAAGGGCCTGCCCAACGGCCGTCACCTGGTGGTGCGCGGCCAGGGCCACGGCACCATGACCCTGGGCTGCATGCCCAAGCTGCTCGGCCAGTTCTTCGAGACCGCCGATGCCAAGCACCTCGATGCCACCTGCCTGGACGCGATGAGCGGCGTGCCGGCCTTCACTTCATTCAACGGATGGGAACCATGAGCTGCGCAGCGTTCGACAGGGAGGGGCGGGCATGATCGTCGCCGACAATCTGCATAAGGCATTCAAGACCCGCGCCGGCGCCGTGCAGGCCGTGCAAGGGGTCAGCTTCCAGGCTGCCGACGGCCAGATCACCGGCCTGCTCGGTCCCAATGGCGCCGGCAAGACCACCACCTTGCGCATGCTGTACACGCTGATGGCGCCGGACCAGGGCCAGGTGCGCGTGGACGGCGTCGACGTGGGCCAGGATCCGATGGCGGTGCGGCGCGCGCTGGGCGTGCTGCCGGATGCGCGTGGCGTGTACAAGCGGTTGACCGCGCGCGAGAACATCGCCTACTTCGGCGAGCTGCACGGGCTGTCGGCGGCACGCATCGCCGAGCGCACCCGGTTGCTGTCGAAGGCGCTGGACATGGACGACATCCTCGACCGCCAGACCGAAGGCTTCAGCCAGGGCCAGCGCACCAAGACCGCGATCGCCCGCGCGCTGGTCCACGATCCGCGCAACGTGATCCTTGACGAACCCACCAACGGCCTGGACGTGATGACCACGCGCGCATTGCGCGGCTTCCTGCGCGAGCTGCGCGAGGAAGGGCGTTGCGTGATCTTCTCCAGCCACATCATGCAGGAGGTGGCGGCGCTGTGCGATCGCATCGTCATCATCGCCAAGGGCACGGTGGTGGCCGCCGGTACCGCCGATGAACTGCGCGCCCTGACCGGCGAACCCAATCTGGAAGACGCCTTCGTCAAGGCGATCGGCAGCGACGAGGGACTGCACGCATGAGCCTGCTCCGTACCGTATTCACCGTGATGCGCAAGGAATTGCGCGACCTCTCGCGCGATCGCCGCACCCTGGCGCTGGCCTTGCTGCTCGGGCCGCTGCTGTATCCGGCGCTGATCCTGGGCATGGGCGCGCTGGCCGAGAGCCGCGTGCGCACCCAGATCGACAAGCCGCTGAACATTCCGGTGATCGGCCGCGAACTCGCGCCGAACCTGGTCGCCTTCCTCGCCGCACAGGGCCTGAACGCGGTCGCGCCGCCGAAGGATCTGACCGGCGCGATCCGCAGCCAGGACGTGGACCTGGCGCTGAAGATCGATGAGGACTACGCCAACGCCTGGCACGAAGGACGCCCGGCGCTGGTGGAGATCATCAAGGACAGCACCCGCCGCGATGCCGACATCCCGACCCAGCGGGTGCAGGCCGCGCTGAGCATGTACGGTCAGCAGGTCGGCGCCTTGCGCCTGCTGGCGCGCGGCATCGACTCGCAGGTGTCGCGGCCGCTGGACGTGGCACTGCAGGACCTGGCCACGCCCGAGGCCAAGCGTGGCGCGTTGCTGGCGATGCTGCTGCCGGTGTTGCTGACCATCACCTCGTTCATCGGCGGCGCGTACCTGATCCTCGACGCCACCGCCGGCGAACGCGAGCGGCAATCGCTGGAGCCGCTGCTGGCCACGCCGGCCTCGCGCAGCGCCGTCGTCAGCGGCAAGATCGCCGCCGCCTGCATGGTCGGCCTGGTCTCGCTGCTGCTGACCCTGCTCGCGTTCAAGCTCAGCGCGCAGGTGGCCAGCGGTATCGGCCGCCAGCTCAACGTCAGCTTCGTGGCCATGTTGCAGATGCTGTTCGTGCTGCTGCCGATGCTGTTCATCGGCACCTCGCTGCTGACCTATCTGGCGGCCGCGGCCAAGAGCATGAAGGAAGCGCAGAGCCACATGACCTGGCTGATGCTGCTGCCGATGCTGCCGGGCTATGCGTTGATGGTGTATCCGCTGAAGACCACGTTGTGGCAGTTCGCGGTGCCGTTCCTGGCGCAGAACCAGATGCTGATGAAGATCATCCGCCGCGAGACGATCGATCCGCAGATCTGGGCGGTGTACCTGCTCACCGGTTTCGGCCTGGCCGCGGTGCTGTGGCTGGCGGCGGTGCGCCGCTACCGGCAGGAACAGCTGGCGATCTCCAGCTGAGCAGGAGGCAGCGCGCGGGCCGGGTCCGCGCGCTGCACGCCCGTCGTCGCGGAGCCGCGCAGGAAACGCGATCGTGATGCACACTCGCTGCGCGCAGCGACGTTGTCCGTCCTGCCGATGCTTCCTCCGCAGCGAGCCTTTGCATGTCTCCAGATCCACACGATGTCCCAGCAATGATGGCGGCCGGCGCCAGGCGCCTGCTGGTGCTGGGCGAGGCGCGCATCCTGCAGCCGGGAAGGGTGCGCTGGCTGCGGGCGCTGCTCTGGGCGATCGCGTTGCTGGCGCTGATGATCGTCGTGGCGACGGCGGTGCCGCTGCTGTGCGCCAGGCTGCTTCCGCCGGGCGCGGATCGGTTCGCGCCGTATGCGACGGCGCTGACGGCCGCCGTGTTCTACGCAATCGCGGTGCGCCTGGGCGAGCGGCGCTGGCCGGCGGAACTCGCCTGGCGCGCCGCGCCCTTGCAGTTGGGCGTGGGGCTGCTGTTGGGGGCGGCCATGTTCGCGGCGGTGATGGCGATCATGGCGGCGTTCGGCGTCTACACGATCCGCTGGACCGGGGCGGCGCCGGTGTGGGCGCCGCTCGGAAAGGCGTTGCAGGCCGGCGTGGTGGAAGAACTGATGTTGCGCGCGATCCTGTTGCGGCTGCTGTGGCGCGCGTTCGGGCCATGGTTGGCGTTCGCACTGTCGGCGCTGCTGTTCGGCCTGGCCCACCTCGGCAATCCGAACGCGAGCGTGTTCGCCGCGTTGTGCATCGCGGTGGAGGCGGGCGTCATGCTGGGCGCGTTCTATGTGCTCAGCGGCCGGCTCTGGGTCTCCATCGGCGTGCATGCGGCCTGGAACTTCACCCAGGGCTATCTGTTCGGCGCGGCGGTATCGGGGACCGACATGGGGCCGGCGATCGCGCGCAGCACGGCGCAGGCCGGGGTGCCGGAATGGTTGAGCGGTGGCGCGTTCGGTCCGGAGGCCTCGCTGCCCGGCTTGCTGGTGTGCACGGTGGTGGGCGCGATCGCGACCTGGATGGCCTGGCGCAAGGGGCGCTTCGGCGTCTCCGCGCGCAGTGCGGGCATGACACCGACGTCCTGATCGCGCTGGTCGACGTGTTGCGGTCGGCGCGGTGTTGCGCCTGAGCGTTCTCTGCGCGCCCGGCCGCCGCCGGGCACGCAGGTGTCATTGATGGGCTCAGCCGCCGGGATTGAACGCCAGCGTGCGGCGGGTGGTCACCGGCGCGCCGACCGGTTCGAAGCGCCAGCGCTTGGTGGCGTTCAACGCCTCGCGGTCGAACACCCGCGGCGGCGTGGAGCGCAGCACGCGCGCATTGGTGACCGCGCCGTCGGTGCCGACGGTGATCTCCACCAGCACTTCGCCTGCGGTGCCCGAGCGCAGCGCTTCGGGCGGATAGCGCGGCGCCGGGGTGCTGATCGGGCGCAGCGTCTGTGCCGTAGCGGTAGCGGTAGCGGCCGGCGCGGCAGCGGGGGCTGCTGCCGGTGCCGGCGTCGGTTGCGTGGTGGCGGCGGGCGTGGCGGGGCGCGCGGCGGCCTGGCGTTCGGCCTCCTGGCGTGCGCTCTCGCGGCGCGCGGCCTCCTGCTGTGCGGCGATCTGCTGCGCCGCCTGCGCCTCGCTGGCCTGCTGTTGCGCCTGCTTCTGCTGCTCGGCTGCCAGCTTGGCCTTCTGCTCGGCGTCCTTCTTGGCCTTGTCGGTCTCGTCCTGGCTGCGCTGGGCCACGGCCTCCATGCTCTTGCTCACGCCCTGCTTGAGCCGCGGCAGCGCCGGCGCCTGCGGATCCATCTTCTCGATCAGGCCGATCAGGCGCTGGGCTTCCGGGAAGTCCTCGCGGTTGATGCTCTGTTCGGCGGCGATCAGCGTGTACGGCATCAGGTCGGTCAGCGCGCTCTTGACCCCGGCGTCGTCCGGCTGCTTGTCGCGCAACGCCAGGTAGTACTCGACCGCGTTGTTGCCGGCCGGTGCGTACATGCGGTTCTCGCGCAGCGCCTGGCTGGCCGAGTCGTGCAACTGTTCGGTGCCCATCGACTGCACCTTGGCCGAGACCGCCGGCTGCGCCGGTGCGTTGGCCGCGGCGGTAGCCGGTGCAGCGCTGGGTGGTGCGGCCTCTTCCTGCTTGGAGCAGGCCGCAAGCGCGGCCAGCAACAGGATCGGCGCGACCCGGCGCGCCTTGGCGAGTGTGGTGAGTTGCGACATGCGTCCCCCTGAATCCCCGGTGTTGGCAATCAACGATGCGACGGCGGTGCGTTCGCGGTGCTGCGGCCCCCATGCCGCCAGCGCACCCCATCGGTCAATCTAGCATCCGCGGCCGCCGCGTGCGTGGCAGCCGCTGCCATGCGGCAAAAAGCGTGACGCCGCGCGCGCCGGTCAATGCGCCGGCCGCGCCGGCGCGGACGCGGACATGATCCGGTCGGTCCAGGCGATGCCGATCGCCGACAGGATGAAGATGCCATGGATGATGGTCTGCCACAGCACGCCGGTGGCGGTCAGCGTCGCGCAGCTCTTCAGGTCCACCGTCCCCACGGCGCTGGCCAGCTGTTCCGGCGAGCACATCGGCATGCCGCCGAGCGCGCCGACCGCGATGAAGGTCTTGAGCAGGTGGATCGAGGAGATGCCGATGATCGACAGCGCCAGCTTGACCTTGAGCACGCTGGCGTTGACGTGGCTCAGCCACTCCGGCTGGTCCGGATGGCCTTCCAGGCCCAGCCGCGACACGAAGGTCTCGTAGCCGCCGACGATCACCATCACCAGCAGGTTGGAGATCATCACCACGTCGATCAGGCCGAGAACGATCAGCATGATCTGCTGCTCGCCCAGGCTCGGCGCCTCGTGGATCAGGTGCCAAAGCTCCTTGCCGAACAGGAACACGTAGACGCCCTGGGCCACGATCAGTCCCAGGTACAGCGGCAACTGCAGCCAGCGCGAGGCGAAGATCAGGTTGGACAGGGGATGCAGGCGGGGCCGCTCTGGAGTCATGGCGTGGTCTGGAATGCTGCGTTGCGGGAGCGGCCAGGGTACCCGGCCGGCGATGACGCTGCCAAGCCGGGGGGCGCCGCTACACTCGGGCTCCCCTACCAGGAGCGCCGTCATGATCGATCTGTACTACTGGCCCACCCCCAACGGCCACAAGGTCACCCTGTTCCTCGAGGAAGCCGGGCTGGACTACACGCTCAAGCCGGTCAACATCGGCGCCGGCGAGCAGTTCGCGCCCGAGTTCCTGGCGATCTCGCCGAACAACAAGATGCCGGCCATCGTCGACCATGCCCCGGCCGACGGCGGCGCGCCGCAGAGCGTGTTCGAATCCGGCGCGATCCTGCTGTATCTGGCCGAGAAGACCGGCCGCTTCCTCCCGGCCGATCCGCGCGGGCGCGTGGTCGCGCTGGAATGGCTGTTCTGGCAGATGGCCGGGCTCGGCCCGATGACCGGGCAGATGGGGCATTTCAACGTCTACGCGCCGGAGAAGATCGGCTATGCGATCGAACGCTACGGCAACGAGGTGCGGCGCCTGCACGGGGTGCTGGACAAGCGTCTGGCGCACAGCGCCTACCTGGCCGGCGACGACTACGGCATCGCCGACATGGCCAGCTACCCGTGGATCGAGGTGTACAACGGCCTGACTCCCGACTACGCCGCCTTCCCGCACCTCAAGCGCTGGCACGAGGCCATCGCCGCGCGCCCGGCCACCCAGCGCGCCTACGCCTTGAAGGAGCAGGTGAACCCGAACGCGGGCAAGCCGCTCAGCGACGCCGAGCGCAAGCACCTGTTCGGGCAGCGCTGAGCCGGCGCGCTTCTCAAATCCCGGGCGCACGCGCATCATCCGTGCGCTCGGTGCTCCATCAGGAACCTTCATGCGCTCTCTGTTCGCCGCTCTCGCCCTCATGCTCGCCACCCCCATCGTTCCCGCCCACGCCGAGAAACTGACCCTGGAGGCCATCACCGGCAGCAAGCCGCTGTCCGGGCCGACCCTGATGAAGCCCAAGGTGGCGCCGGACGGCTCGCGGGTGACCTTCCTGCGCGGCAAGGACAGCGACCGCAACCAGCTGGACCTGTGGGAATACGACATCGCCAGCGGCCAGACCCGCATGCTGGTGGATTCCAAACTGGTGCTGCCGGGCACCGAGACCCTCAGCGACGAGGAGAAGGCGCGCCGCGAGCGCCAGCGCATCGCCGCCTACACCGGCATCGTCGAGTACCAGTGGGCGCCGGATGCGCATGCGCTGCTGTTCCCGCTCGGCGGCGAGCTGTACCTGTACGACCTGCGCAAGAGCGGCAGCGCCGCGGTGCGCAAGCTCACCCACGGCGAAGGCTTCGTCACCGATCCCAAGATCTCGCCCAAGGGCGGCTACGTCAGCTTCGTGCGCGGGCGCAACCTGTGGGTGATCGACCTGGCCAGCGGCCAGCAGCACCAGCTCACCCGCGACGGCAGCGAGACCATCGGCAACGGTGTGGCCGAGTTCGTCGCCGACGAGGAGATGGATCGCCACACCGGCTACTGGTGGGCGCCGGACGACTCGGCGATCGCCTTCGCGCGCATCGACGAAACCGAGGTGCCGGTGCAGAAGCGCCCGGAGGTCTACGCCGACCACACCGAGGTGGTGGAGCAGCGCTATCCGCAGGCCGGCCAGCCCAACGTGAAGGTGCAACTCGGCACGATCGCGCCGCGTGCCGGCGCGCAGCCGCAGTGGATCGACCTGGGCAAGAACCCGGACATCTACCTGGCGCGGGTGGACTGGCGCGATCCGCAACGGCTGACCTTCCAGCGCCAGTCGCGCGACCAGAAGCGCCTGGAGCTGATCGAGGCGACCCTGGCCACCGGCAAGCAGCGTGTGCTGATCACCGAGACCAGCCCGACCTGGGTGCCGCTCACCTACGACCTGCACTTCCTCAAGGACGGACGTTTCGTCTGGGGCTCGGAGCGCAGCGGCTACGAACACCTGTACCTGGCTTCGGAAGACGGCCGCACGCTGCGCCCGCTGACCCAGGGCGAGTGGCTGGTGGACGAACTGCTCGCGGTGGACGAGGCGGCCGGCAAGGTCTATTTCTCCGCGACCAAGGCGTCGCCGACGCAGACGCAGATTTACGCGGTGCCGCTGGCCGGCGGTGCCATCGAGCAGCTGTCCAAGCCCAATGGCACGCATGCCGCCAGCTTCGCCAAGAACGCCAGCGTGTATGTCGACAGTTGGTCCAACACCACCACGCCGCCGCAGATCGAGCTGTTCCGCGCCAACGGCGAAAAGATCGCCACCCTGCTGGTCAACGACCTGGCCGATCCGCAGCATCCCTACGCCGCCTACCGCGAGGCGCAGCGTCCGGTCGAGTTCGGCACCCTGACCGCCGCCGATGGCAAGACCCAGCTGCACTACCGGCTGATGAAGCCGGACGGGTTCGACCCGGGCAAGCGCTACCCGGTGGTGGTCTATGTGTACGGCGGTCCGGCCGCGCAGACCGTGGTCGACGGCTGGCCCGGCCGCGGCGATGCGCTGTTCGACCAGTACCTGGCGCAGCACGGCTATGTGGTGTTCTCGCTGGACAACCGCGGCACGCCGCGCCGCGGCCGCGATTTCGGTGGTGCGCTGTACCAGCACCAGGGCACCGTGGAAGTGGACGACCAGTTGCGCGGCGTGGCCTGGCTGAAGGCGCAGCCGTGGGTGGATGCGGCGCGTATCGGCGTGTACGGCTGGTCCAACGGCGGCTACATGACCCTGATGCTGCTGGCCAAGCACAGCGAGGCCTATGCCTGCGGCGCCGCCGGCGCGCCGGTGACCGACTGGGGCCTGTACGACAGCCACTACACCGAGCGCTACATGAACCTGCCCAAGGCCAATCCCGATGGCTACCGCGACAGCCGCGTGGCCGCGCACCTGGACGGGCTGACCTCGCAACTGCTGCTGCTGCACGGCATGGCCGACGACAACGTGCTGTTCACCAATTCCACCTCGCTGATGAGCGAACTGCAGAAGCGCGGCAAGCTGTTCGAGCTGATGACCTATCCGGGCGCCAAGCACGGCCTGTCCGGCAGCAACGCGCTGCACCGCTATCGCACCACCGAAGCCTTCCTGGCGCGCTGCCTCAAGCCCTGAGTGCGCCGTTCCGCTTCCACCTTTCCGCTTCCGCACGACAAGGAGTGACGTCATGTCGAGTCCGCCACCGCTGCCCGGCACGCCCGGTCCCACCTCCACCACGGCGCTGCCACCGGCCAAGCGCGGCTGGTGGGCACGGCACTGGAAGTGGGCGGTGCCGCTGATCGTGCTGGTGCTCGGCGCCCTGCTGCTGGCGTCGATCGCGGTGTTCGTGCTCGGCATCGCGCGCGTCACCAAGTCGTCCGAGCCGTACCGGGTCGGTGTGATGGCCGCGCAACACGACCCGCGCGTGGCGGCTGCGCTGGGCGCGCCGATCAAGGACGGCATCATGCCCAGCGGCAGCTTCAACAGCAGCGGCGGCGGCAGTGGCAATGCCGAGCTGAGCGTGTCGCTGCACGGCAGCCGCGCCAACGGCACCCTGTACATCGAAGCCGAGCGCCATGCGGGCGAGTGGCACTACACCACCTTGCAGGTCTTGCCGGATGCGGGTGAAGCGATCCCGCTGCTCGATGCGCTCGGGCAGGATGCCGAGGACGAGGACGAAGAGGCGGACGGGATGGCGGTCGAGGCGCCGCCGGTGCCCGCCACAGATGTCGACGACAGTGCCACGCCGGCAGAGGCCGACGCGACGAAGTAGCGAGGTGGCGAACCTTCTGCCGCTCACCGCGTCCCATGGTGCGTGGGTGGCGCCATGGGGATGGGCGATCGCACCGCCATGTCCTGCAATCGCGCGCCTCTGCTGCCGGCACAGCATCTGCGCGACCGCGGCGGCGTAGTCTTCACCCGCATGCTGCACCGCGGCGTGGCGGCGGCCATGACCTCCGGCAGATGGCCGAGCCGGCACGCGCCGCGTACGGTCCTGACATCATTCTGTCGGAGCTGTGCCATGAAGCCACGTGTCCTCGCCATCGCCCTGACCCTGGCACTGGCGACGCCCTTGCCGTTTTCGGCGATGGACGCGGCGGCCGCACCGGCGGCCGCATCCGGCACGCGCGCGCCGGCCTGGGTGGAGCGCAGCAATGCGTTCGCGCAGATCCTGCTGCAGGCGCAGGCGCCGTTCCAGACCGAGGAAGTGAGCTTCTTCGGCGTGCCGGGATTCGACGACCAGGTCTCCGATTTCGGGCCCGACAACGCGCGGCGTTTCCGCGAGGCGACCGCTGCCGCGCGCCGCACGCTGCAGGAAAAACTGCAGGTGGAGCGCGATCCGAACGTGCGCCAGGATCTGGCGATCCTGATCCACGCCGCCGACCAGTCCATCGAGGGCAGCACGCTCAACGAGCGTTTCTTGCTGCCATGGACCGACGCGCCGCAGCACGTGTTCGGCGGCATCAACAACCTGTTGTCCGAGCAGGTGCCGGCGGCGCGCCGCGCCAAGGCGCTGCTGCGGCTGCAGCGCTACGTCGGCCTGGCGCCGGGCAGCACCTCGATCCTGCTGCTGGCGCGGCAACGCTACGAAGAAAAGCGCACCGACGGCAACCTCCTGCAGCCGACCAGGCGCGAGGTCGAGCAGGCCTTGAGCAACGTTGATACCTACGCCAAGGGCATTCGCGCGCTGTTCGCCGAGTACAAGATCACCGGCGCGGATGCGGCGCTGGCGGCGCTGGACAAGCAGTTCCAGGACTACGCCACCTGGACCCGCACGGTGGTGCTGCCGCAGGCGCGCGAGGATGCGCGCCTGCCGTCCGAGCTGTATGCGTTCCAGCTCAAGCAGGTCGGCATCGACATCGCACCGCAGGTGCTGATGCAACGCGCGCAGCTGGAATTCATGGAAACCCGCGCGGCGATGCAGCAGCTGGCGCCGCAGGTGGCCGCGGCCAAGGGCCTGCGCGGCGACGATGCCCGCGACTACCGCACGGTGCTGCGCGCGCTCAAGCGCGACACCATTGCCGACGACAAGCTCGAAGCCCACTACCGCAGCGTCATCGACCGCATCGATCCGATCATCCGCCAGCAGCGCATCGTCGACGTGCCGCAACGGCCGATGCAGATGCGCCTGGGCTCGCCGGCGGAAAGCGCCGCGCAACCGGCGCCGCATTTCCGCCCGGCGCCGCTGGTCGGCAACACCGGCGAGCAGGGCACCTTCGTGCTGCCGCTGGGCAATCCGGACAGCGCCGGCAAGGGCGAGCACTACGACGACTTCAACTTCGGTGCCGCGGCATGGACGCTGAGCGCGCACGAGGGCCGGCCCGGCCACGAACTGCAGTTCACCGCCATGGTCGAGCGCGGCGTGTCGCTGGCGCGCAGCCTGTTCGCGTTCAACTCGGTCAACGTCGAAGGCTGGGCGCTGTACGCCGAGGCTGAGATGGTGCCGTACGAGCCGCTGGACGGACAGTTGATCGCCTTGCAGTTCCGCCTGCTGCGCGCAGCGCGTGCCATGCTCGACCCGATGCTCAATCTCGGCCTGATCGACCGCGAGCGGGCGCGGCTGGTGCTGGAGAACGACGTCGGCCTGTCGCCGGCGATGGCCCGGCAGGAACTGGACCGCTACATGGTGCGCGCGCCCGGCCAGGCCGGCAGCTACTTCTACGGCTACAGCCGCATCCTGGAACTGCGCATGCGCACCGAACTGGCGCTGGGCGCCAGGTTCGACCGCCTGAAGTTCAACAACTTCCTGCTGGACCAGGGGCTGTTGCCCCCGGACCAGCTGGCCGCGGCGGTGGACGAGGAGTTCGTGCCGTCGCAGCGCAAGTGAGGCGTTGTCGGGCTGAACCCTTGATGGTTGGACGCCGCTCTCAGTGATTTCCTGGAACGGTTTCTGGCCGCTGCCGTCCCGTCCAGTCGCTGGCCTTGCCGCCGCCGACGTGGCAGATGCGCTGGCGTTCCCACCATGCGTTGTACGCAATGACGGACCACCCTTTGCAGTATTTGGTGCCGACGACCGTGGGGTAGGGACAGTAGGGGGCAATCGGCGCCCATCCGCTGCCGGTACCTACGGGTCTCCAATGTCGGTCGGGTGGTTTGCAACCTTGCGTACAGAACACGAACGGGTCGTTGGAACGGCAAGACAGGTTTTCATAGGCTTCCTCCGCACCAGCGACGCCCTGCAGCCCAAGGAACGCAACCAGAATCCAGATCAACTTCTTCATCGCACTTCCCTCTGTCGAAAGCGGTCCATCCCAGACGTTCGGACCAAACGTGTCACTGCGTGGCGAGCGGCATCCCGAACCCGCACCCTTGAAGGGGTCCGGTCGATTCTGCCTGCAAATAGCTTAGCAAGGGTTTCAGCGGCGGAGGGTGCTCGCTGTCGGGCCAATCCGCTGGCCCGGGGGACCCGGACGATTCGTTTCGGGGGAGCGGTGCATGTGCCAGAGCCGGCGCATCGACAGGGCAGGTCAGCGGTTGCTGACCGACCTGACTCGATTCAGCGAGCGGGGGGCGGCGCAGGCTGCGGTCCAGCTGCCGCTGGCGCCTGCGCCCCCGGCGGCACCCAGATCGCCATGCCGGCGGCGCGCTTCTGCGTGGTGGGGATGCCGATGCCCAGGCCGCCGCCG
>NZ_NMPP01000084.1:0-19482 GCF_009192885.1 Xanthomonas sp. LMG 12462
CGACACGCCGGGTCACACCCGGCGCAGCGGCATGGTGTAAAGTTTTTTCAACATCCCTCGCGTGGAGCCTGCGATGCGCCCTCAGCCGCCCCTCTCGTCCCAGGCGCTGTCCGACCATTACGCCGCGCAGGCCACCCGCGCGCCGGACACGCTGGAGGCGTTCTGGATGCCGTTCACCGCCAACCGCCAGTTCAAGGCGCGGCCGCGGCTGCTGGCCTCGGCCGAGGGCATGCACTACCGCAGCGTGGACGGGCGCCAGATCCTCGACGGCACCGCCGGCCTGTGGTGCTGCAACGCCGGCCACGCGCGGCCGCGTATCGTCGAGGCGGTGGCACGGCAGATCGCCACGCTGGATTTCGCGCCGACCTTCCAGATGGGCTCGCCGTTGCCGTTCGTGCTGGCCGAGCGGCTGGTGGAACTGGCGCCGCCGGGCCTGGACCACGTGTTCTACACCAACTCCGGCTCCGAGTCGGTGGACACCGCGCTGAAGATCGCGCTCGCCTACCACCGCGCCCGCGGCGAGGGCCAGCGCACCCGCTTCATCGGCCGCGAGAAGGGCTACCACGGCGTCGGCTTCGGCGGCATTTCAGTCGGCGGCCTGCCGAACAACCGCAAGGCGTTCGGCCCGCTGCTGCCGGGCGTGGACCATCTGCGGCACACGCTCGACCTGGAGCGCAATGCGTTCTCGCGCGGCCTGCCGACGCATGGCGCGGAACTGGCCGAGGACCTGGAGCGGCTGGTGACGCTGCACGACGCCTCCACCATCGCCGCGGTGATCATCGAGCCGATCTCCGGCTCGGCCGGGGTGGTGCTACCGCCGCACGGCTACCTGCAGCGCATCCGCGAACTGTGCGACAAGCACGGCATCCTGCTGATCTTCGACGAGGTCATCACCGGCTACGGACGCGTCGGCCACGCCTTCGCCGCGCAGCGCTTCGGGGTGACCCCGGACATGATCACCACCGCCAAGGGCCTGACCAACGGCTGCGTGCCGATGGGCGCGGTGTTCGTGTCCCACGCCATCCACGAGGCCTTCGCGCACGGTCCGGCCAACGCCATCGACCTGTTCCACGGCTATACCTACTCCGGCCATCCGCTGGCCTGTGCCGCGGCGCTGGCGACGCTGGACACCTATGCCGAGGAACAGTTGTTCGACAAGGCGATCGAACTGGGCCCGGTGTGGGAGGAAGCCATCCACCGGCTGCGCGACCTGCCGCACGTCATCGACATCCGCAACTTCGGCCTGATCGGCGCGATCGAACTGGCGCCGCGCAAGGGCGCGCCCGGCGCGCGCGCCTACGAGATCTTCGAGCGCTGCTTCCATGAAGGCGACCTGCTGATCCGCGTCACCGGCGACACCATCGCGCTGTCGCCGCCGCTGATCGTGGAAGCCACGCACATCGAGCGCATCTTCGCGGTGCTGGCGGACATGATCCGCAGCACGCCCTGACCCCTCCCTCACCCAACCCACCGCCCGCGCTCCCCACGCGCCGCGTCTGCCTGGAGAACCGCTCATGCTGGTCGGCGTTCCGAAAGAGATCAAGAACCACGAATACCGGATCGGGCTGACCCCGTCCGGAGTGCGCGAACTGGTGCTGCACGGCCACCAGGTGCTGGTGCAGCGCGGCGGCGGCCAGTCCATCGGCCTGACCGATGCCGAGTACGAGCGCGCCGGCGCACGCATCGCCGAGGATGCGGCCAGCGTGTTCGCGCAGGCCGAGATGATCGTCAAGGTCAAGGAACCGCAGCCGGAGGAATGCGCGATGCTGCGCCCCGGGCAACTGCTGTTCACCTACCTGCACCTGGCGCCGGATCCGCAGCAGGCCGCGGCGCTGCAGCGCTCCGGCTGCACCGCCATCGCCTACGAGACCGTCACCGATGGCCACGGCGGCCTGCCGCTGCTGGCGCCGATGAGCGAGGTCGCCGGGCGCATGGCGATCCAGGCCGGCGCGCATGCGCTGGAGAAGGCGCAGGGCGGCTCGGGCGTGCTGCTCGGCGGCGTGCCCGGGGTCAAGCCGGCGCAGGTGCTGGTGATCGGCGGCGGCGTGGTCGGCATCAACGCCGCGCGCATGGCGATGGGGCTGCACGCGCGGGTGACCGTGCTGGACCGCTCGCTGGAGCGGCTCAAGTACCTGGACGAGCTCTACGGCCAGCAGCTGACCACGCTGTACTCCACCCGCGATGCGATCGAGCAGTGCCTGCCGCACACCGACCTGGTGATCGGCGCGGTGCTGATCCCCGGCGCGGCCGCGCCCAAGCTGGTGTCGCGCGAGCAACTGGCGCTGCTGCGGCCCGGCTCGGTGCTGGTGGACGTGGCGATCGACCAGGGCGGCTGTTTCGAGACCAGCCGCCCGACCACGCACCAGCAGCCGACCTACGAGGTCGACGGCATCGTGCACTACTGCGTGGCCAACATGCCCGGCGGCGTCGCCCGCACCTCCACCTTCGCCCTGACCAACGCCACCCTGCCGTTCGTGCTGCTGCTGGCCGAACACGGGCTGCAGGCGCTGCGCGACGACCAGGACCTGCGCAACGGCCTCAACGTGCACGCCGGCAAGCTCACCCACCGCGCGGTGGCGCAGGCGCTGGGCCAGGAGTTCGTGCGGCCGCTGGACGCGCTGGGCTGACGCTGTCCATCCGAGGATCGAGCACGATGCGCGACACCCTGCCCCACTACATCGACGGCCAGCCCGTCGCCTTCCGCGGCGACGAGCACGCCGAGGTCTTCGACCCGGCCACAGGCGCCGTCCAGCGCCACGTGCGGCTGGGCGCCGCGCATGCGGTGGAGATGGCGGTGCGTGCCGCCGATGCGGCCTTTCCCGGCTGGGCGGCCACGCCGCCGCTGCAGCGCGCGCGGGTGCTGTTCCGCTTCCGCGAGCTGCTGGAACGCCATGCCGATGCACTGGCACGCTGCATCAGCGCCGAGCATGGCAAGACCGTGACCGACGCGCGCGGCGAAGTGGTCCGCGGCATGGAGGTGGTGGAGTTCGCCTGCGGCATCCCGCACCTGCTCAAGGGCGAGCATTCGCACGACGTCGGCCGCGGCGTGGACGCCTGGAGCGAATACGCGCCGCTGGGCGTGGTGGCCGGCGTCACCCCGTTCAACTTCCCGGCGATGGTGCCGCTGTGGATGCTGCCGGTGGCATTGGCCTGCGGCAACAGCTTCGTGCTCAAGCCCTCCGAACACGCACCCTCGGCGTCGCTGCTCCTGGCCGAATGGCTGCACGAGGCCGGGTTGCCGGCCGGCGTGTGCAACGTGGTGCACGGCGCCAAACCGGCGGTGGACGCACTGCTGGCGCACCCGCAGGTGCAGGCGCTGAGCTTCGTCGGCTCCACTGCGGTGGCCGCCGACCTGTACGCGCGCGGCAGTGCGCTGGGCAAGCGCGTGCAGGCGCTGGGCGGGGCCAAGAATCACCTGGTAGTGCTGCCCGACGCCGACCTGGACGATGTCGCCGACGCCCTGCTCGGGGCCGGCTACGGCTCGGCCGGCGAACGTTGCATGGCGATCTCGGTGGCGGTGTGCGTGGGCGACGCGCTGGCCGATGCGCTGGTGGCCAGACTGGCGCCGCGCGTGGCCGCGCTGCGCCTGGGCGCGGGCCAGGCCGACGCCGGCCGCGACGAGCCGGACATGGGCCCGCTGGTCAGCGCCGCGCACCGCGAGCGCGTGCTCGGCTACATCCACAGCGGCGTGGCCGAGGGCGCACGCCTGGTGGTCGATGGCCGCCCGGCGGGTGCGCCCGACCATCCGCGGGGCTTCTTCCTCGGCGGCAGCCTGTTCGACCACGTGCGCAGCGACATGCGCATCTACCGCGAAGAGATCTTCGGCCCGGTGCTGTGCGTGGTGCGGGTGGCCGACGCCGCCGCCGCGCTGCGCCTGATCGCCGACCACGACTACGGCAACGGCGCGGCGGTGTTCACTCGCGACGGCGGCGCGGCGCGTGCGTTCGCGCGGCAGGTGCAGGCCGGCATGGTCGGCATCAACGTGCCGATCCCGGTGCCGATGGCGTTCCACAGCTTCGGCGGCTGGAAGCGCTCGCTGTTCGGCCCGCTGCACGTGCACGGCCCGGACGGGGTGCGCTTCTACACCCGGCTCAAGACCGTCACCGCGCGCTGGCCCGAGGCCGCGGCCGGCGCCGAGTTCGCGATGCCGACGATGCGGTAAAGGGCTGGGAATGGGGAATCGGGAATAGGGAATCGTAAAAGCGCCGCGGCGCCCGCATCGGGCAACCCGGCAACCGCATCACTTGCTGTTGCTCTTGCTGTTGCGATTCCCCAATCCCCATTCCCGGCCCTGCGCCCACCGCAGCGCAACACGCGCCGACCATGCCCGGGTGTAGCCTTGCGCCACCCCGGCGTCCGGCCGGGATCCACCGCCGCCACAGGAGCCGTTCCATGATCAAGGTCAGCGTGATGTACCCGTACACGCCAGGCGCCCGTTTCGACCATGCCTACTACCGCGACACGCACATGCCGCTGCTGCAGGCGCGCATGGGCGCCGCCTGCCTGCGCTACACCGTGGACAAGGGCCTGTCCGGCGGCACCCCCGGCAGCGACCCGACCTACGTCGGCATGTGCCACATCTTCAGCGAGTCGGTGGAGGCCTTCCAGGCCGGCTTCGGCCCGCATGCGGAGGAGATCCTCGGCGACATCAAGAACTACACCGACCTGACGCCGGTGATGCAGATCAGTGAGGTGGTGGTGGGGTGAAGCCGGGAATGGGGAATCGGGAGTAGGGAATCGGAAAGCGCCGCATGCGCGAACGACTCAGGCCATGCGGCCGCGACACACGCTGTTGCCATTCCCGATTCCCCGTTCCCGATTCCCGGCCTCTACAATGCCGCCCCCGTCGCCACGCCGCACCGCCCGTTGATGAACATCGTTGTCAAAGAAGACCTCAAGGCCTATATCGATCCGCTGACCACCGACGAATACGCTGCCCTGGAACGCAGCCTGCTGGCCGAGGGCTGCCGCGACGCGCTGGTGCTGTGGGGCGACATCCTGGTCGACGGGCACAACCGCTACGGCATCTGCCAGAAGCACGGCCTGCCGTTCCAGACCGTGCAGAACACCCGCTTCCAGTCGCTGCAGGACGTGCACCTGTGGATGATCGACCAGCACCTGGGCCGGCGCAGCGTCTCCGACTTCCAGCGCGGCGTGCTGGCGCTGCGCAAGCGCGAGATCCTCGCCGAGCGGCGCGCCAGCGCGGCCGCCGCGGAGGCCCCCGCGGCCGACGCCGCCGACCCGGACGCGGCTGCCGAGGCCGCCAACGACACCGACATGCCCCCCTGGGCCGACGCACCGGCACCGCTCAGCCGCGCCGAGCTGGCGCGCGTGGCGCGGCTCAGCAACAGCCAAGTGGTGCAGATCGAGAAGATCCAGAAGCAGGCCGCGGCCGAGGTGGTGGAAGCGGTCAAATCCGGTGCGATCTCGATCAACGCCGCCGCGGCGGTGGCCAGCCTGCCCGAGGAGGAACAGCGCGCCGCGGCGATGGCCGGCAAGGACGAACTGAAGCAGGCCGCCAAGCGCGCCCGCGAGTCCAAGCGCAAGCCGAAACAGACCCAAGCGGCCGACGTCGATACCGACGCCCACGCTGACGCGCAAGTGCAGGACGCGGCGGGCGACGCCACGATGGCGCTGCGCCAGCGCGTCGCCGAACTGGAAGCAGAGAACCAGGCGCTGCGCGAGGAACTGGCGGCGCTGCGCGCGCAGTTGCCGGGCTGATCCACGCGCTGGCGTGCGCGGCCAGTGCCGCGCGCCGACGCACGTCTGCGTACCGGACCGGCGATGGCCCGCTGCCGTGCGGCGCAGTCCTGATTCCTTGGGCGTCCCGGCTGGCGTCGGGCACCGGCAAGCAGCGTCCGCCGCCGCTGCGGCCGCCGCGCATGCAACCGCGCTCACCGCGCACTGCGTAGACTCGGCCGCATGAGCGTGTCTCCCGGCCTTCCCCTGCCCCCCGATCCGCGCCGCGCACAGCTGCGGCGCATGAAGCTGCTGGCGGCGCTGTTGCTGCTGGCGATGCTGTGCGGCTTCCTGCTCAGCCATGCCATGGGCCTGCGCGGCGTGTGGGCCTGGGTCGGCGCCTTCTGCGAAGCGGCCACGGTCGGTGCGCTGGCCGACTGGTTCGCGGTGGTGGCGCTGTTCCGGCACCCACTGGGCCTGCCGATTCCGCACACCGCGATCATCCCGCACGGCAAGGCGCGTATCGCCGACAGCCTGGCGGTGTTCGTGCGCGATCAGTTCCTGGAGCCGGCCGCGCTGCTGGCCAAGCTCAGCGCCTTCGATCCGGCGGCACGGCTGGGCCAGTGGCTGGCCGAACCGGCGCAGTCCGCACGGCTGGCCGACCTCGCCCGCGGCTGGGCGCTGCAGGCGCTGGACCTGCTCGACGAAGCGGCGGTACGGCGTCGCATCCACGGCTTCGTGGTGGCGCGGCTGCGCGACTGGGACGCCGCCGCCACCGCCGGCGAGCTGCTCGGCCTGCTCACCGCCGACGGCCGCCACCACGCGCTGCTCGACGAAGCGCTGACCCGGCTCGGCCGGCACCTGGACGATGCCGCGGTCAAGCAGCGGGTGTCGGCGATGATCGTCAAGTACGCGCGCCGCGAGTGGCCCAAGCTGGTCGGCACCGTGGAGTGGGTGAAGCCGGTCGAAGGCATCGCCGACACCCTCGCCGAGCGCCTGGCGCACGCGCTGCTGGAGGAACTGCAGGAGGTGCTGTCGCAGCCGCAGCATCCGCTGCGCCAGGACTACGAGCGCTGGCTCGGCGGTTACGTGCAGCGGCTGCGCAGCGATCCGGCCACCGCCGACAAGGTGCAGGCGCTCAAGCAGCGGCTGATCGACCACCCCGGCGTGCAGGCGTACGTGCAGGGCCTGTGGGATCAGATCCATGCTGCGCTGCGCGAGGACCTGTCGCGCCAGGACGGCGCGCTGGTGCAGCACCTGCAGCGCGCACTCGCTGCGCTCGGCCAGTCGCTGGCGCAGGATCCCGCCCTGCGCGAGGCGCTCAACCAGCACCTGCTCGGCGGCGCCGAGCGGCTGACCCAGCGCCTGCGCAGCGGCGTCACCGAGCACATCGCGCAGACCGTGAAGGGCTGGGACGAACGCCACCTGGTCGAGCAACTGGAACTGAGCGTGGGTCGCGACCTGCAGTACATCCGCTTCAACGGCACCCTGGTCGGCGGGCTGATCGGGCTGGCGCTTCACGCGGCCGTCACAATGTTCGACTGAGCGGGCGAAGCAGCGCGAGCAGTACTGCGCAACGGCATCACCGGTGCCAGGTTGCACGGCGTGCCAGGCCCGGCGGGGCACGCAGCACACGGGGCAATCCCTGCAGCACCGCGTAGACACGCCACCCCACTGTCTGCATCGGGGCTGGCGCAGGCGCCGCGCCCGCGTTAGCGTGGGACACGATTTCCGCTCAGCGTTCATTGTCACTGTGAACGCCATCTCGCAAGGGATCGGGAAAAGCCGATGCGCGTGCCCAACGCGCTCGTCAAAGGAAAGGGGAGCATGTCAAAGAAACGCCGAACCGTCGTTGTCGGCCCTGCCCGCCGGGATTATCTGGCCGTGGCCGTCGTGCTCGCCCTTGGCCTGATGGCCGCGCTGCTGGTCGCCCACACCGTGCAGCAGCGCAACCGCGCGCAGGCGCAGAACCGTTTCCAGCAACTGGTCTCGCACGTGGCCGATGAGCTGGGCCAGCGCATGAACATGTACGAACACGGCCTGCGCGGCGCGCGCGGCGCGGTCATCGCCGCCGGCGGCGACCGCATCTCGCGCGCGCGTTTCGACCGCTACAGCGCCTCGCGCGAATATGCCCGCGAGTTCCCCGGCGTGCGCGGCTTCGGCTACATCCGTCGGGTGCCGCGCACGGACGAAGCGGAGTTCCTCCGGCAGGCGCGCGATGACGGTGCGCCGTCGCTGCAGATCAGCGAATTGAGCGCGCATGACGGCGACCGCTTCGTGATCGTGAACATCCAGCCGCAACAGGAAAACCTATCGGCGCAGGGCCTGGACATCGCCTCCGAACCGTCACGGCGCGCTGCCGCGATCGCCGCGGCACGCTCGGGCAAGCCGACCATCACCGCGCCGATCCGCCTGGTGCAGAAGCCGGGACAGGGGCGCAGCGGCTTTCTGCTGCTGCTGCCGATCTATCGCGAAGGCATGCCGCTGCAGACGCCGGAACAACGCTGGCAGGCCACCAGCGGCTGGGCCTACGCGCCGCTTAGCATCACCGAGCTGCTGGCGTCTTCCGACGAACACGCAAGGGATGTGAGCCTGCGCCTGGCCGACAGCCAGACGCCCACGCAACCGTTCTATCCCGCGCACCCTGCGCCCGCACCGGCATCGGTGCCCTCGGCCGAACGCACCTTGCAGGTATACGGGCGCCAATGGCGGCTCGATGCACACGCCACCCCCGCATTCCTGCACTCGCTCAACCAGACATCGCCCCTGCTCGCCGGCTTGCTGACCGTGGGCATGGCGCTGCTGCTGGCCACCCTGCTGCTGCTGTTGCTGATCAGCCGCCGCCGCCGCGACCTGATCCTGCGCGAGCAGAGCCAACTGGCCGCCCTGGTCGCCGGGACCAGCGAGGCGATCGTCGCCGAAGACCTGCACGGCCGCGTGACCCATTGGAACCCCGCGGCCACGCGCATCTTCGGCTACACCCCGGAGCAGGCCATCGGCCAGCCGCTGCAGCGGTTGCTGGGCGCGCACGTCCGCGATCCCATCGACAGAGGCGACGGCGTCCGCGAGCTGCGCCACCGCGATGGTCACACCGTCAGCGTCCTGGCCAGCGTCTCGCCGATCGCCGGCACCCGCGGCGACACCATCGGCCATTCGCACCTGCTGCACGACGTCACCGAACAAGTGCGCGCGCAGGCGCGGGTGCTGGAGCTCAACGCCACGCTCGAACAGCAGGTGTCCGAGCGCACCAGCGAGCTGGTCACCTATTCGGCGCTGCAGCGCGCGATCCTGGCCAATGCCGGCTATGCGATCGTCGCCACCGATCCGGACGGCGTCATCACCCTGTTCAATCCCGCGGCCGAGACCCTGCTCGGCTACGCCGCGCACGAGCTGATCGGGCGCAAGGCCACCGGCCTGTTCCTGGACCCGGAGCAACTGCGCGCGCGTGCCGAACGCATGGCCGCGCAGTCGGGCATGCCGGTGCAGCCGGCGTTCGAGTCGGTGGCGGCGCTGTCCACGCTGGGGCGCAGCGACACCCGCGAATGGACCTACCTGAGCAAGGACGGCCACGCCTTCCCGGTGCTGCTCACCCTGAGCACGCTGCGCGACGACGACGAGCGGGTGATCGGCTATCTCGGCATCGCCGTCGACCTGACCGAGCAGAAGCGCCGCGAGCGCGAACTGCGCCTGGCCATCGACGCGGCGGAAACCGCCAACCAGTCCAAGAGCGATTTCCTGGCCAACATGAGCCACGAGATCCGCACACCGATGAACGCGATCCTGGGCATGCTGTACCTGCTGCGGCACGGCGACCTGTCGCATGCGGCGCTGGACATGGTCCAGAAGATCGAGCTGTCGGCACGCAACCTGCTGGAGATCATCAACGACATCCTCGACTTCTCCAAGATCGAGTCCGGGCGCATCGACCTGGAATCGGCGCCGTTCGACCTCAACGAACTGCTGGAGAACATCGCCGCGCTGATGACCTCGGCGACCAGCGCCAAGCCGGTGGAGATGATCGTCGAGCCGCTGCCGCCGGGCTGCCGCTGGCTGCAAGGCGACGCGCTGCGCCTGAACCAGGTGCTGATCAACCTGGTGGGCAATGCCATCAAGTTCACCGAACAGGGCGAGGTGGTGCTGTCGGTGCGCGCCTTCCCCGGCGCCGAACCCGGCAGGCTCAAGCTGCTGTTCTCGGTGCGCGACACCGGCATCGGCATCGCGCGCGAGAAGCAGAGCCTGATCTTCTCGCCGTTCCTGCAGGCCGACACCTCCACCAGCCGCCGCTACGGCGGCAGCGGCCTGGGCCTGACCATCAGCCGGCGCCTGGTGGAGCTGATGGGCGGGCAACTGGAAGTGCAGAGCGCCCCCGGCCAGGGCAGCGATTTCTACTTCGTCATTCCGTTCGCGGTGGCGCCGGCACCGGCCGACGACGCCGAACCGGCGCAGGCGCGGCGGGTGCTGATCGCCGACGACCACGACCTGGTGAGACGCAGCCTGACCGACATCGCCAACGGCTTCGGCTGGCAGGTGGAAGCGGTGTCCAGCGGCACCGCCGCGTTGGCCGCGGCCGCGCCGGAACGGGCCGAGTTCGACGTGATCCTGCTGGACTGGCGCATGCCCGACCTGGACGGGTTGAGCGTGGCCCAGCGCATCCGCGCGCAATCGGCGCCGGACCGGCAGCCCATCATCGTCATGGTCACCGCTTACGAGCGGCGCATGATCCAGGAGCAGCAGCCTGGCGTCGCCGACGTGGATGCGGTGATGACCAAGCCGGTCACCGCCTCGGCCCTGCAGCGCACCATCGCCATGCTGCTGGCGCGTCGCAACGGCGAGCTGCCCGCGGCAGCGCCCGGCGACGGCGTCGCACGCCTGGCCGGGGCTCGCTTGCTGGTGGTCGACGACAGCGACATCAACCGCGAGGTCGCGCAGCGCATCCTCGAAGGCGAAGGCGCGCTGGTCGAGCTGGCGCAGGACGGCGCCCAGGCGCTGCAGCGGCTACGCCGCGATCCCGGCCGCTTCCACGTCGTGCTGATGGACGTGCAGATGCCGACCATGGACGGCTACGAAGCCACCCGGCAACTGCGTGCCGATCCGGACCTGGCCGCCGTGCCGGTGATCGCCCTCACCGCGGGCGCCTATCGCCAGCAGCAGGAGATGGCGCTGTCCAGCGGCATGAACGGCTTCATCGCCAAACCGTTCCAGGTCGAGGACCTGATCGCGATCATCCGCCGGTTCCTGCCGCCGAACCTGACCTCGCTGCCGCTGCTGCCGCTGGCGGTGCCACCGCCGGTGCTGCCGGCGGACGACTGGCCGGTCAGCGACCCTGCGTTGCTCGATACCGTCCAGGCGCAGCGGCTCTGGGGCGAACGCGAGCCGTATCGGCGCTATCTGCTGAAGCTGTTGCAGGAACATCCCGACCCGGCGGCCAGCGTCCGCACCCTGCTGGAAGCGCAACGGCCGGCCGAGGCCGTGTCGCTGGCGCACAAGTTGCGCGGCTCGGCCGGATCGCTGGCCTTGCCGGCGTTGAGCATCGCCAGCGCCGCCCTCGAAGAACGCTTGAGCACGGCGCCGACGCAGGCCGATGCCGAGATCGCCGCGCTGGCCGCGGCGATGGCCGACACCGCGGCCGAAGTGCTGCGCTTCGCCGACGCCACCCAGGGTGCGGCGCCACCCGCGGCAGCGAACCTCGCCGCGGTCGATCCGGCGACGCTGCAGGCGTCCTGGTATCAGGTGCTGCAGGTGCTGGACAGCGACGATCCGGACCGCATCGACCGCACGCTGCGGCAACTGGCGCCGGTCCTGCCGGCGGCACAGGCCGCCGAACTGCAACTGTTGCTGGAGAATTTTTCCTTCCGCGAAGCCGAGGCTCAAGTCAGGCGATGGCTGGCCGATGATCAAAGTCATAAGAGTGCGCCGCCCGCGCAGCAGCGCGTATCAGACGGGAACACGCCATGACCCAGCCTTGCATCCTCTGTGTCGATGACGAACCCAGCAACCTGGCGCTGATCCGCCAGCTCCTGCGCGAGGACTACGCGCTGGTGTTTGCCAAGAACGGCGCCGAAGCCCTGCGCGGGGTGGCCAAGCACCGCCCGGCGCTGATCCTGCTGGATGTCGACCTGCCCGACATCGACGGCTACACCCTCGCCCGCACCCTGAAGGAAGATGCGCGCAGCACGGCGATCCCTATCATCTTCGTCACCGGCAAGGACAAGGACACCGACGAGAGCATCGGGTTCGACGCCGGCGGCGTGGACTACATCACCAAGCCCTACTCGCCGAGCATTCTGCGCGCGCGGGTGCGCACCCACCTGTCGCTGGTCAGCGCCACCAGCCTGGCCGACAGCCATCGCGACGCGATCCAGATGCTGGGCATGGCCGGCCACTACAGCGACTCGGACACCGGCACGCATATCTGGCGCATGGCCGCCTACGCCCGCGCGCTCGCGCTGGCCGCCGGCTGGTCGTGCGAGGACGCCGATCTGCTGGAACAGGCCGCGCCGATGCACGACACCGGCAAGATCGGCATCCCCGATGCGGTGCTGAAGAAGCCCGGGCCGCTGGACGCCGACGAGTGGCAGGTCATGAAGCGGCACCCGCGGATCGGCTACGACATCCTCAGCCGCAGCAGCGCACCGCTGTTCCGACTCGCCGCCGAGGTCTCCCTGTACCACCACGAGCACTGGGACGGCGGCGGTTACCCGGCCGGCGTTTCAGGCACGCAGATTCCCGAATCGGCACGGATCGTGGCGCTGGCCGACGTGTTCGATGCGCTCACCTCACCGCGCCCGTACAAGGACGCATGGCCGCTGGAGCAGGCGATGGCGCTGTTCCGCGACAAGGCCGGCAGCCAGTTCGAGCCGCGTCTGGTCGAGTTGTTCGAGGCGATCCTGCCGCAGATCCTGCAGATCCAGGCGTACTGGAACGAGCGCGAGACCGAGGATGACCCGCCGCCACGCGGCAAGGCGCAGACCGCGCTGGGGCATCACGGCAGTTGATACAAGCCCCTCTCCCCCCGGGACAGGGGTTGGGGTGAGGGGACGGCGCGAAGCGACGCGCAGAGATCGAGGACACGCGGCGTCGCCCGTCCCCTCACCCGCCCCTTCGGGGCCCCTTCTCGCGGATGGAGAAGCAACAGCGCACTACGCTCCGCGACGGGCGTGACCGGTCACGCCCATCGCGGCTGAAGCCGCTCCTGCAGAAAGACACACGAGGCACCGCTTCTCAGCGCCGCTGCAGACGCCAGGCGCGGTGGATGCGCGGGTTGCGCTCGAAATCCACGTCGATGGTCTGCGCGCTGATCTCCTCGCACACCGCGAATTCGGCCAGCGCGTTCTCGTCCAGCTTGAAGCGGCGGAAGTTGTTGGAGAAGTACAGCACGCCCTCGGGCATCAGCCGCGCCACCGCCGCGCGCAACAGCCGCACGTGCTCGCGCTGGATGTCGAAATCCTCGGCGCGCGCGGAATTGGAGAAGGTCGGCGGGTCGCAGAAGATCACGTCGTAGCGGTTCTTCTCCGCCTCCAGCCAGCTCAGCGCGTCGGCCTGCACCAGCCGGTGCTGGGCGCCGCCCTTGCCGTTGAACGCCAGGTTGTCGGCGCACCACTGCAGATAGGTGCCGGACAGGTCCACGCTGGTGGTGGAATCGGCGCCGGCCACCGCCGCCTGCACGCTGGCCACGCCGGTGTAGCAGAACAGGTTGAGGAAACGCTTGCCGCGCGCCTGCTGCGCCATCACCCCGCGCAGCGGGCGGTGGTCGAGGAACAGCCCGGTATCCAGGTAGTCGAACAGGTTCACCCGCAGCAGCGCGTCGTGCTCGCGCACCACCAGGAACTCGCCGCGCTGCTCGAAGCGGCCGTACTTGCTGCCGCCCTTGCCGCGTTCGCGGGTCTTCAGCGCCACCTGCTCGGCCGGCACCGCGAACACCTCGCGCGCGGCCGCCAGCAGTTCGTTGCGGCGACGGCGCACGTCCGCGTCGGGAATGCTGTCCGGCGCCGCGTACTCCTGTACGTGCAGGAAGGTGCGCGCCTGGCCGCCGTCCTCCTGGTACACGTCGATCGCCGCCGCGTACTCGGGCAGGTCAGCGTCGTAGGCGCGGTAGCAACTGATCCCCGCCCGCGTGCGCCAGGTCTTGAACTTGCGCAGGTTCTTGCGCAGGCGGTTGGCCACCATCTGCGCGCCGTCGCTGAGCGCGCGCGGTTCCTCGGTGGCGCCGGCGCGCGGCGCGACCGCGATCGGGTCGCAGACAATCAGCGGGCATTCCAGCGCGCCGTTGAACATCTGGTACTTCTTGGCCGCGCGCAGGCCGGTGGCATAGGCCAGTTCGTCGCTGCCGCACAGCAGGCTGGCGCGCCACTGCGGCACCGCGCGCTTGAGCGCGTCGCCCAGGCGCCGGTACAGCGCCGCGTCGGCGGCCAGGCGCTCGTCGTAGGGGGGATTGCACACCACCGTGCCCAGCGCCTGCGCCGGCGCAGGCAACGCCGCGACGTCGTGCGCGGCGAAGGCGATCGCCTCGACCACGCCGGCCGCCAGCGCGTTCTCGCGCGCCGCGCGCAGCGCATGCGGGTCGATGTCGCTGCCGTACAGCACCGGCCGCAACGCGGCACGACCGGCCTGGGCGCGCTGCCGCGCCTCGGCCAGCAGCGTACGCCAGGCCGCCACGTCGAACCCCAGCCAGCGACTCGGCGCGGCATCGGCATCGGTGTCGCCGCGCTGCTGCGCCGCCAGTTCGCCGCGCAGCAGGCCCGGCGCGACATCGGCGGCCATCAGCGCGCCTTCGATCAGCAGTGTGCCGCTGCCGCACATCGGATCCAGCAGCCCGCCACCCTGCGCATACAGCGCCGGCCACTGCCCGCGCAGCAGCACCGCCGCAGCCAGGTTCTCCTTCAGCGGCGCCTCGTTCTGCGCCTGGCGCCAGCCGCGCCGGTGCAGCGAGCCGCCGCCCAGGTCCACCGACAGCGTGGCGCGGCCCTTGCGCAGCGACAGGTTCAGGCGCAGGTCCGGGTGCTCCACGTCCACCGACGGCCGCTCCAGGCCCTCCCCGCGCAGCGTGTCCACCACCGCATCCTTGACCCGCTGCGCGGCGAAGCGTGCGTGGGTGATGCCGGTGCCGGACACATGCGCGTCCACCGCCAGGGTGTGTTGCGGCGCCAGATGGCTGCGCCACGGCAGCGCGGCCACGCCGGCGTACAGTGCCGCCTCGTCGGGGCAGTCGAAGGACTGCAACGGCCACAGCACCCGGCTGGCCAGGCGCGACCACAGCACCGCGCGCTGCGCGTCCTGCAGGCTGCCTTCGGCATTGACCCCGGCGACGGTGGCGGTGGCCTGCGCCACGCCAAGCGCGAGCAGTTCATCGACGAGCAGGTATTCCAGGCCCTTGGCGCAGGAGACGAAGAATTTCACGGAAGGCGGACCAGGACGGACGGGAGGGAGGCACGGCGGACGCCGCGCGCGTGGCGCATCGCAGCGCCGGATCCGGCGTTACCGCGGCCGCGGCCGCGGATCGAGGGATGGGCACGCGCACGCACCGCACCGGAACGGCGCGCAGAATACCACAGGGTCCGTGCGCCCCTGCCTGCTGCGCGGTGCCCTGGCGCAGGGTGCGCCGCGGCCGTCACTGGCCTCGTGTGACGGGCACAGCGACGTCGCCCGCCGGCGTTCGCTTCGCGACCACCCCGCGCCGTGGCAGATGAAGCTGGCGCTGCAGACGCGCCCTCCTGCCGCCTTGGTGCGCGACGCATCGCGCAATGCGAGACCACGAATCCGGCGCCGGGCAGGCCCGGCGGCAGACCCCGTCGACGGCAGCGTACGCCGCTCACCACGGCGTCAGCCGCCACGCCTCGGGATCGGCCTGCAAGCGCTGCTGCAGGCGCAGTGTGTCCAGGAACTCTGCATCATGCGAGACCACCAGCAGCGCGCCGGGGTACTGCAGCAGCACCGCGCGCAAGGCGTCGCGGGCTTCGCGGTCCAGGTGGTTGTCCGGCTCGTCCAGCAACAGCAGTTCGGCCGGCGGCGTGCGGTAGAAGGCGCAGGCCAGCGCAGTCTTCAGTCGCTCGCCACCGCTGAGCTGGCCGCAGGGCACGCCGATGCGCTGCGCGTCCAGGCCGAGCAAGGCCAGCCGCGTGCGCAGGTCGGCGAGTGCGATGCCGGGCGCGGCGGCCTGCACCTGCGCCAGCGCGGTGGCGTCCGGGTCCAGCGCCGCCAACGACTGGTCCAGGTAGGCGCTGGCGGCGCGTACCCGGCAGCTACCGGACAGCGCCGCCACCTGCCCGGCCAGCAGCCGCAGCAGGGTGGATTTGCCGCTGCCGTTGGCCCCGACCACGCCGATGCGTGCGCCGCCCTGCACCACCAGATCCAGCGGCTGCCGCGTCGCCGGCGCGAACGGTAGCCGCACTGCCTGCAGCTCGACCAGGCGACGGGTGGCCGCATCGGCCGGCGGCGGCGCGAACAGCGCCACCGGCGCGTCGGGCTGCACCTGGCGCGCGGCCTCGGCGATGCGCTCCAGGCTGCGCGCCTGCGTGGCCTGATGATCGCGCACCCGCTTGCCGGCACTGTCCTGGCTGCGCTGCTTCTGCCGGCCGAGCAGGATCGGCGCCTGGTTGGCCGTGCCGGCCTGCTGCCGCCCGCGCGCACTGCGCCGCTGCTGTCGATCGTGCTGTGCCTGCCAGGCAGCGTTGTCGCGCGCCTGCTGCAGCTTGTGCTGCGCCAGTTCGGCCTGCGCGGCCTCGCGCTCGCGCGCCCGGCACTGCAGGTAGAACGCGTAGTCGCCGCCGTAGTCACGCAGCCCGCCTGGCGACAGTTCCAGCGTGCGCTGCATGTCCTGCAGCAGCAGCGCATCGTGGCTGATCACCAGCAGGCCGCCCGGCCAGCGCTGCAGCGCCTCGCGCAGGCGCTGCCGCTGCGCCGCGTCCAGGTGCAGGGTCGGCTCGTCCAGGATCAGCGCATCGGCCTCGGCCAGCCAGGCGCCGATCAGCGCCACCCGCATCGCCTCGCCGCCGCTGAGCGTGGCGGCCAGGCGGTGCGGCTCCAGCGCGCCGAGGTCGTGCGCGTGCAGCTGCGCCTGCAGGCGCTGGGCGATGTCCCAGCGTTCGCCCAGCGCGTCGAAATCCGCCACGTCGGCGCTGCCGGCCTCGATCCGCGCCAGCGCCCGCAACGCCGCGCCCACACCGGCCAGGTCGGCGACCGAGGCGTGCGGCGCCGGCGCGATCTGCTGCGGCACGTAATGCAGGCGGCCATGGCGTATGCAGCGTCCGGCGCTGGGCGTCAGTTCGCCGGCAAGCAGGCGTGCGAACACGCTCTTGCCGACGCCGTTGCGGCCGACCAGGCCGGTGCGGCGCGTATCGAGCGCGAAGTGCAGATCGGAGAACAGAATCCTGCCGTCGGGCAGAACATGGGTCGCGCTGTCCAGCGCAAGCAGCGGATGCGTCATGGGAACCTCCATGGATGCCGGTCGTGCCCGCCGATCGCTCGGCAGGTGGGACGAGGGCCGTCGCGAAGACGGCGGCATCAATGGCGCATCGGCGTGGATCCTCGATCGGAGTGGACGCGGGACGATGCTAACGCAACGCGGCCGCGACGGGCCACGGCGTGGCGCGCTGGCTCAGGCCGCGGACAGGAACGCCGGGTGGTAGGCCACCTCGGCCATCGGCGGCAGGCGCTCGCCGAAGGCCAGCGCCTGGAAGGCCTCCACCGGCGCGCCCGGCAGCGTCAACCCGGGTTCCGGGCGGAAGCCGAAGCGCGCGTAGTAGGCCGGGTCGCCCAGCACCACGCAGCCGGCCGCACCCAGCGCCTGCAACTGCGCCAGCGCCTCGCGCACCAGCCGCGTGCCCAGGCCCTGGCGCTGGTGGCCCGGCCCCACCGACAGCGGTCCCAGCCCGTACCAGCCGCGGCTTCCGTCGGACAGGCTCACTGGCGACACCGCGACGTGGCCGACGATGTAGCCCTCGTGCTCGATCACCAGCGACAGGGTCAGCGCGCCGTCCGCGCGCAGCCGTTCGATGATGTCCTGCTCGTCGTGGCGGCTGTGCGCGACGCGGAAGAAGGCGACCAGGGTCAGCGCCTCGATCGCCGCCGCGTCGGCCGGCCGCTCGGCGCGCAACAGCATGTCGTCGGCTGCGCTCACAGGCGCTCCAGCAGCTCGGCGAAGGCCTGCGCCGAGGTCGCCACGTGCTCGCCCAGGCGATGCGTGTCGTCGACCAGCAGCAGCCGCGCCGCGCGCGCCTGCGCCCAGGCGATCACTTCACTGGCGGGAATCAGTTCGTCGCGCCAGGCATGCACCACCGAGGTCGGCACCGGTGCCGCATCCAACGCCGGCATGTGCCCCATCCGCGTCGGCGGCACCATCAGGAACAGGCCGCGCACCGGCACGTGCAGCGACACCTGCGCGGCGATGTAGGCGCCGAGGCTGGAACCGGCCAGTACGACCGGCCCGCGCTGCGCCGCCGCCTGCGCCAGCTCCAGCAGGCGCTGCAGGCGGGTCGGCACGTCGCCCAGCGGGCTGATGTCGCGGCGCGCATCCAGGTCGGTGTAGTCCGGGCGCGAATGGCTCCAGCCCAGGCGCTCCGCCACCTCGGCCAATGCGGTCACCTTGATCGCGTCCGGCCCGCTCTCGAAGCCGTGCGAGAGGATGCAGTGGCCGCGGCTCACAGCGCCACCACCGCATCGCCCAGCCGCAGCGTGCCGCCTTGCACGATGCGTGCGCACAGGCCGCCGTGGCCACGCATGGCGTTGTAGCCGCCGGGCCCCAGCGCCTGCTCCATGCGCGAGCACGGGTCGCACGGCGCGATGCCTTCCAGCTCGACCTCGCCGATGCGGAAGCGGCGCCCCTTCAGGGCGATCAGCGGAATGCCGGAGACCACCACGTTGCGCCGCAGGGTCGCCGGCGCCACCGCCGCATGGCCGGCCAGCGCGGCGATCGCCGGCAGGTGTTCGGCCTGGATCAGGGTCACGCCGCGCTTGCCGTTGCGGCCGGCGTAGCGGTCGCCGTGCAGGCCGCCCTCGGTCTGCGCCTCAGCGGCGTCGACCTCGTGCATCGGCACGTCGCGCGCCGGGCGCAGGCCGATCCATTCCACGCGTCCGGCGCGCGGCAGTGTGGCCAGCAGGGTCGCCAGCGGGCTTTCGGAAGTCAGAGTCATCGGCGAATGCTAGCATCCGCGCATGTCGCCTACCCCGCCGTTGCCGATCCACGATGCGCCCCTGCCTTACGTCGGCCTGCTGCAGGAGCGCGCGCCGGACAGCATCACGCTGGCGGTGATCCACTGCACCGAGTTGCCGGACCTGGCCAGCGCGCGCCTGTACGGCGAGCGTGTGCTGTATCCGTCGGGCACCGGCAACAGCGGCCATTTCTACATCGACCGCGACGGCAGCGTGCATCGCTACGTGCCCGCGGAGCGCATCGCGCATCACGTGCGCGGCTACAACCGGCAATCGCTGGGCATCGAACTGGTCAACCGCGGACGCTATCCGCTGTGGCTGGATTCGCGCCACCAGGCGATGTGCGAGGACTACCCGCCGGCGCAAGTGCAGGCGCTGATCCGGCTGCTGCAGCAGTTGCGCGCGGAACTGCCGCAGCTGCGCCACATCGCCGGACACGAGGCGCTGGACCGCAGCCTGGAACCGGCCAGCGACGATCCGACGCGGCAGGTGCAGCGCAAGCTGGATCCGGGCCCGCGCTTTCCCTGGCCGCAGGTGCTGGAGGCGGTGACGCTGGCGCCGTATGCGCCGCCTGTGTGACCGCCTTGGAGGCGATGGATTGGAACGGCTGATTCGGGCCGCGATGGAGTATCAGACAGGGTCGCATTCTCGCGCTCC
>NZ_NMPP01000085.1:0-58202 GCF_009192885.1 Xanthomonas sp. LMG 12462
CGACGCCGATGACGCCAGCGCGCGCACCACCACCCTGGACTCGGTCAACGTCCAGGCCGCGCAGGCCACCGTGCCGGGCTCATTGGACGAACAGCGCCTGTCCAACGGCGTCAACAGCGTGATGAGCAAGCAGCAGATCGACGCGATTCCCTCCGCCGGCATCGCCGACGTGGTCGCGCACCTGCCCGGGCTGTCCGCCTACAGCGACATGCACCTGGGCCAGGCCACCACCGGCGAAAATGCCTACGTCAGCATCCGCGGCCTGGATGCCAGCTACAACAGCTACCGTCTCAACGGCTTCGGCATGCCCGAGACCGATTCGTCCACGCGTGCGATCTCGCTGAACATGCTGGCGCCGTTCGGCATCCAGTCGGTCAAGGTCTCCAAGTCGCCGACCCCGGACCTGCCGGGCGACGCGATCGGCGGCGCGATCGACATGCGCACACCCAGCGCGTTCGACTTCGATGGCGACTTCTACGGCAAGACCACCGCGCAAGGCCAGTTCAACGCGCTCGCTTCCGACCTCGGCGGCAAGCACACCGGCGGCACGCTGCAACAGGAGCTGGCCTGGAAGTTCGGCGACGACCACGCATTCGGCGTCTATGCCTCGGCCTACTACGGCAAGAACAACAACATGGCGCAGGCGCCGGCGCCCAATAGCGCCTACTTCCCGGCGGATCCGGCGCAGGCCAAGGCAGTGGATCTGCGCGATGTCGGCCCGCTGCTCAGCGCCCGCTACAAGTACAGCGTCTACACCAGCCAGATCGAGCGCTACGGCGGCAACCTCGCCTTCGACTGGCAGGGCGAGCACACCACCCTTTTCGCGCGCGCCATCTACGGCAGCTACAACGTCACCGGCCAGCAGGACCAATCCAGCGCACGCCTGGAAACCGTCAACAGTCAGCCGACCGCGGTGCGTGGCGGCTACTTCAACACTCACGACATCAAGGAAACCCTGGCCACGCTGCAGTTGGGCGGTCAGACCACGCTGGATCGTCTGCGCTTCGATTACGGCAGTTCCTTCGGACGCGGCACGCGCAGCCGCCCGGACTACGTCGCCGCAAGCCTGTACGGCTTCACCCCGGGCAGCTTTGCGTTCGACCTGAGCGACCCGACCTATCCGAGCATCGGCCCGAGCTCGCCGGCCCTGAAGAACTTCTTCTACAGCCTGGATTCGGCGCTGTTCTGGAAGACCCAGGGCCACGATGCCGGCAGCCACGACAACCGCGCCAGCGCGCATGCCGACATCAGCTACCGCGTGGACGGCGACGTGCTCGACGAGGTCAAGACCGGCCTGTCGCTCGACCACGCCGACCGCGGCTCCTACGATCACCCGTTCTTCCACAAGGACGGCAATTTCGTCTACAACGGCCCGTATTTCGGCGGCACCAACTACGTGTTCCCCAACGCCGGCGGCCCGCCGCTGAGCGCCCTGCCCGGCCGCCTCACCTACGCCGCCTTCGATGGCCACTACGCCGGCCCGTTCAAGATCCTCGACCGCGACTGGGTGCGTGCGCAGGCGGTGCCGTACAAGTACGTCAACGATCCCAATGGCGCCGGCATCTATACCGCCAACGACTACAACGCCAACACCACCTCCAGTACCGAGGCGATCTACGCCGGCTACGCGATGGCCACGCTGCATGTCGGCGCGGTGACCATCCTGCCCGGCGTGCGCTACGAACTGACCCGCTACTCCGCCGATGCCTGGCAATCGAACGGCGACGGCATCAACGGCCGCTTCGTCGGCAGCGGCCGCAGCTATGGCGAAGTATTGCCGGGCATCAGCCTCAACTACCGTCCGGACGAGCTGACCGTCTACCGCGCCTCGCTGCGGCGCAGCTTCAGCCGCCCGGCGTTCGGGCTGATCTCCGGCGAGACCGTGTACACGGTCGACCCCACCCAGAAGGTCATCGGCATCTCCAAACCCAATCCCGACCTGCAGCCGAGCAAAGCCGACAACGCCGACCTGTCCGCGGAGTTCTACGACCGCAACGGCGGCGTGCTCAGCGCCTCGACCTACTACAAGCGCATCACCGGCTTCATCTACACCTCGCAGTCGGCGACCAGCAACGACAACACGCTCGGCGGCCTGGTGCCGACCGGTACCACCTTCGAGGACGGCGTGCCGGTGACCATGCCGCAGAACGGCGGTACCGCGACGCTGTACGGCGTGGAACTGGCCGGCAGCAAGCGCCTGCAGGATCTGCCTGGGTTCTGGAGCAACTTCGGCGTTGCCGCCAACCTGACCCTGCAACACAGTTCCGCCGACAGCAAGCGCACCGACCAGCCCGAAAAGACCTGGCTGCCGCGTGCGCCCGAGCGCATCTACAACCTGGACCTGTTCTACGACGACAGCCGCCTGCGCGCCGACCTGAGCTACAACTACACCGGCCTGCAACTGCTCGGCCTGACCAGCGACCGGCTCAACTACTACCTGCAGCCGGTCAAGTCGCTGGACTTCACCGCCACCTACCACCTGCCGCACGGCATCGACGTCGGCATCGCTGCCAAGAACTTGCTGAATTCGGCCACGTTCTACGAGACACAGGGCAAGTCCACCCGCTACATGGCCTACGACCCCGGTGCCGACGGCGCCTACGTGGAAACCGGGCGCGTGTACATGCTCACGCTGAGCTATACCTACTGACGCTGCCCTGCCTCCGCCGCTGCGGCGAGTGCCTTGCGTGCAGACAGCACGCAAGGCATTGGGCAGGATGCACCAGCGCCGCGCCCCGCCGTCAGAAGCCACTCCTGGCGCCGAAGCATCGAGGGGTGCGGCAATCCTCCGCAAGCTGCATCGCGCTTCCTCGGGCTGAAGGCCCGGGCATCTAGGGACATTTCCCGATCCCGCACATATCGGCACGCAGCGACAGTGGCTGCGCGACGACCATGTCTGCATGGCGCGCAAGCCGACCATCCATCCCATTGCGACCAAGGATTCCCTTCGATGAACATGCGCCCATCGCTCCGCGCTCTTCTGCTCGTGCTGTCGACACTCCTGCCCTTTGCTGCGCTGGCCGCTCCGCCCGCCACCGTCGCCAGTTGCGCGGGCATCGCCGCCGCCTATCCGACGGACCTCGGTCCGCGTTGCAACAGCAACTACGCGAAGATCAATCACCAGCCGCAAGACGCCGCACAGCGCCTGCAGACCTACTATGCGCGCGTTGAAGTGCTGAAGATCTTCAGGAAAGCCCTGCTGTGCAATGGCCTGTATGGCGCCAAGGCTTCGGAACAGCAGCGTTTCGGCAGCGGCGAAGACGGCCATCTGCAGGCACTGGCCAATCTCTACCAGAACATGCAGAACGACCCGAACCGCCCCGCGGCGCTGTATACGGCTGCCGATCTGAAAGACATCAAGATGAACAAGCCGCAATGCAAATGAGGCAACGCATTCGCACCGAACGCCAGGCGCGCTGAGGTCGCTGGCGTCCCCTTGCGGTTCGGCATCGGCCGCCTCCGGGCAGCCGATGTCATTCGCGTGTAAAATTGCGGGTTTTTGACCACTCACATGGCGAAAGCCCCTCCACGGGCGCCCGTCCCGGGCCCGGCCTTCATTCGCCTGCTGGCGCGCCTGAGCGATGCGCCGATGCCCGCGTCCAGCCCCGCGCTCGCCGACCGGCTCGGCCAATGGATCGACTGGAACCGCGCGGTGGCGGTGTCACGGGCGTTGGACGGCAAACTGCCCGAGCCTGCCGAGGACACCCCCGAGGCGCCGGAACCGTCGGCCCTGGAGGCCGAATGCGGCCGCGTGCGCGCTGCGCTGGAAGAGAGCATCGCCCTGGACATCGCCAAGGAAACCGGCAAGCCCGTGGGCAAGCGCCAGCACGACCCCGACGCACCGATCGACTACGCGCCGTTCCGCCAGCGCTACCAGGCGCTGCAGCGCGCGATACTGACCGCGACCGGGCGCCTGCGCGGCCTGCTGCGCGATGCTCTCGTTCCGCTCTCGCCGGACATGGCCCGGCTTGCCGAGGTCGATGCGGTGATGGAACTGACCCTGAGCCCGCGCGAGCAGACCCTGCTGGCGACGGTGCCCAACCTGCTGGAAGCGCATTTCCAGCGCCTGCGCGCCGCCGCGGCGACGCCCGCCCCCGATCCATCCCTCACCGACGTTCCGCCAGCGCCTGCCGACACGGCCTGGCTGGACCTGTTCCGCCAGGACCTGCACAGCGTGTTGCGCGCCGAGCTGGACGTCCGTTTCCATCCCATCGAAGCGCTGCTCGCCGCGCTTCGCAGCCGTTGATCCGATCCTCATGCCCAAGACCCTGCTCCATTCCGTCCTGTTCCTCGCCGGCCTCGCCGTGGTCTGCTGGATCGGCGTCGGCTATCTCGGCTCCAACCCGCTGGGCGCCAGCTTCGCCGCGCTGATCGGCCTGTGCTACCTGGCCGGCATCGCCGAGCTGTACCGCTATCGCCAGGCCACGGCGACCCTGCGCACCGCGCTGAGCGACGCCGAGACCGCGCGCAGCGATCTGGGCGGCTGGCTGCAACGGCTGCACCCGAGCCTGCGCAACGCGGTGCGCCTGCGTATCGAAGGCGAACGCGCGGCCCTGCCGGTGCCGGCGCTGACCCCGTACCTGGTCGGCCTGCTGGTGCTGCTGGGCATGCTCGGCACCTTCCTGGGCATGATGGCCACCCTGCGCGGCACCGGCCTGGCACTGGACAGCGCCACCGATCTGAATGCCATCCGCGCCTCGCTGGCGGCGCCGCTGAAGGGCCTGGGCTTCGCCTTCGGCACCTCCATCGCCGGCGTCGCCGCCTCGGCGATGCTCGGCCTGCTCGCCGCGCTGTGCCGGCGCGAGCGCCTGCAGGCGGTGCAGCACCTGGACCTGCATGCGGCCACCGCGCTGCGCACGCATTCGCTGGCCTACCAGCGCAACGAGGCGTTCAAGCTGCTGCAGGCACAAGCCACACTGATGCCGAGCCTGATCGAACGCATGCAGACGATGATGGCGGCGCTGGAACAGCACAGCGCGGTCAGCGGCGAACGCCTGGCCAGCAGCCAGGACGCCTTCCACAGCCGCACCGAGGCCGCCTACACGCGCCTGGCCGGCGCGGTCGAACACGCCCTGCAGGCCGGCGTGGCCGCGCACGCGCGGGCGTTCGGCGACGCGCTGGAACCGGTGGTGCAACGCACGCTCGACGGCGTGGCACGCGAGACCGCCGCGCTGCAGGACAGCGTCGGCCAGGCGGTGCAGCAGCAGCTGGACGGCCTGGCCAATGGCTTCGCCCAGGCCGCCGAACAGGCCACGCAGCGCTGGGACAGCGCGCTGGCCGAGCAGCAACGCGTCAATGGCGCGCTGCTGCAGGAACTCGGCAGCGCGCTGCAACGCGCCGGCGACGGCATGGAGCAACGTGCCACCACGCTGGTGGAGGCGACCGCGGCACGCCTGCAGGGCGCCAGCGACGACGCCAGGCAGGCCTGGAGCGAGGCGATGGCGCAGCAACGCGAAGCGAACGACGGCCTCGCTGCACGCCAGGCACAGGCACTGGACGCAGTGGCCAGCCGCCTGGATGCCACCGCCGAAGCTGCCCAGCAAGCCTGGAGCACGGCACTGGAACAGCAGCGCGAGGCCAACGCGGCCCTGGTCGCACGCAACGCGCAGGCACTGGACACCGTGGCGACGCGGCTGGACGCCACCGCCGAAGCCGCACAGCAGGGCTGGGACGCTGCGATGGCACAGCAGCGCGCGATCAACGACACCTTCGCCACGCACACGACGCAGGCGCTGGAGACGGTGGCGACCCGCCTGGACGCCACCGTCGAGGCCGTGCAACAGGCGTGGAGCGCGGCGCTGGCGCAGCAACGCGAGGTCAACGAGGCCCTGGCCACGCGCAACGCGCAGGCGTTGGACACCGCCGCGGCCAGCCTGGAACACCGTGCCGCCGCCCTCGCCGAGACGCTGCAGCAGGCCCATGCCGACCTGCAGGAGGCACTGGAAGCGCGCGACCAGGCGCGTCTGCGTGCCTGGACCGACAGTTTCGCCAGCATGGCCGCGACCCTCGGCGGACAGTGGGAGCACCATGGCGAGCGCATCGCACAGCGCCAGCAGGAGATCTGCAGCACCCTGCAGGAAACCGCGGCGGCGATGTCCGAGCAGGGCCAGGCACAGGCGCGCGACACCATCGCCGAGATCGAACGGCTGGTGCAGGTGGCCTCGGAAGCGCCGAAGGCCGCGGCCGACGTGGTCGCGGAACTGCGCCAGAAGCTGTCCGACAGCATGGTCCGCGACACCGCCATGCTCGACGAGCGCAACCGCCTGCTGGCCACGCTGCAGACCCTGCTGGAGGCGGTCAACCACGCGTCCACCGAACAGCGCAGCGCGGTGGACGCCCTGGTCGCGACGTCGGCCGATCTACTGGAGCGCGTCGGCAGCCGCTTCACCGACCAGATCGACGCCCAGACCGGCAAGCTCGACGACGCTGCCGCGCAGGTCGTCGCCGGCGTCACCGAGGTGGTCAGCCTGGGCGACGCGTTCTCCGGCGCGGTGCAGGCCTTCGGCGAATCCAACGCCGCCCTGCTGGAACGCCTGCAGGGCATCGAGCAGGCGCTGGACAAGTCGCTGACGCGCAGCGACGAGCAACTGGCCTACTACGTGGCGCAGGCGCGTGAGGTGATCGACCTGAGCATGCTCTCGCAGCAGCAGATCACCGAGGAATTGCGTCAGCTCGCCGCGCGCCAGGCGCCCGACCAGGCCGACGCGGCATGAGCGACGAACTGGAACTGGACGCCGACAACGGCGCCCCGGTCTGGGCGGTGTTCGGCGACCTGATGTCGGTACTGCTCGGCGCCTTCGTGCTGATCCTGATCGGCGTGATCGGCGTGCAACTGCAGCTGTCGAACAAGCTGGATGCGGAGATGCGCCAGCGCCAGCTTGAAGCGCAGCAGCGCAAGACGCTGGAACAGGCGCTGGCGGCACCGCTGGCAGCCGGCCGGGTGACCTTGGTCGACGGCCGCATCGGTATCCGCGGCAACGTGCTGTTCGCGCTGAACTCCGACCAGTTGCAGCCGGAAGGCCGCGACCTGCTGAAGAGCCTGGCCGCGCCGCTGGCCGGCTACCTCAAGGCGCGCGACGAGATCCTGATGGTCAGCGGCTTCACCGACGATCGCCAGGTGCGCGAGAGCAATCGCCAGTTCGCCGACAACTGGGAACTGTCGGCCGAGCGCGCATTGACCGTGACCCGCGCGCTGATCGAGGCCGGCGTACCGGCCGATGCGGTCTTCGCCGCCGCCTTCGGCGCGCAGCAGCCGGTGGCGCCGAACGTGGACGAGGCCGGACGCGCCAGCAACCGCCGCGTGGAGATGGCGCCGCTGCCGCGCATGCGCAAGAGCACAGCGACACCGCATGCGCCCTGATCGGATCGCCGCCGCCGATCGCCTCGCCGCCTGGCGTGCTGAGCATGCCGAGCGGCTGGACCCGCTGCGCTTCCGCTTCCTCGAAGCGCTGGCGCGCCGCACCGAGGCGCAGCAGGGCAAGGCGCGGGAACTGCTGGAGCAGAAGCTGTCCGCGTTGCTCGACGCGTACGCCGCGGCGCTGGCCGCGGCGCCGCAAGGTGCTGGCGATGCCGAGGCCGACGCCGCGGTGCGCGCGATGCAACCAGGCCCGCTCGGTGCCTTGCTGGCGCAGTACCGGCCTGCGACTGCGGCGACCACCGCCTGCAGCGGCCAGGACACCGACGTCGGCGCCCATGAGGATGCCGACACCGAGACGTCCAAGGCGACCGGCGCAATCGATGCAGACGCCGCTGCGCCGTCGCACGCGCCGGCAGCAAGCGCCGCAGCGCGCCTCGCCGCACCACAGTTGCCCGCGGTCGAAGACGCACGTCGGCTGTGGACAGAACTGCGCAGCCGCAGCCAATTGCGGCAGTCGCTGCAACCGGCCCCCGCCGACGCCGGCCCGCTCAACTCCGGCGTGCTGGTGCATCGCGCATTGGCGTTGATGCGCACGCTCTCGCCCGGCTACCTGCAGCACTTCCTGTCCTACGTCGACGCGCTGTCCTGGTTGCAGCAACTGCAGGAGGCGGGCGCACTGGCGACGCCGCAGAAATCCGGCAGCGCCGCCGGCAAGCCTGCGACGCCGCGCAGCAAGCCGCGCAAGCGCGGTTGATCGCATCACCGATGCGCATCGCGCCGATTGCGTGGTCGTAGAAGCGTCCCTTTCCTCATCCGACACACCCACACAGGCAAGAAAAAGGCCGGCATGCGCCGGCCTTTTTCGTCACCATCGTGGCTCTCGGCTTACAACGCCTTCGCCGCCGCCACCACGTGTTCGGCGGTGATCTGGAAGTGCTTGTACAGCACGTTCGCCGGCGCCGAGGCGCCGAAGCTGTCGATGCCGACCACGGCGCCGTCCAGGCCCACGTAGGCGCGCCAGAAGGCGGTGACCCCGGCTTCCACCGCCACGCGCTTGCGCACCGCCGACGGCAGCACCGACTCGCGGTAGGCGGCGTCCTGGCGATCGAACACGTCGGTGCAGGGCATCGACACCACGCGGGTCTTCAGGCCCGCGGCATCCAGCGCCTGCTTGGCTTCCACCGCCAGGCCCACCTCCGAACCGGTGCCGATCAGGATCACGTCGGGCGTGCCGCCTTCGGCATCGGCCAGCACGTAGCCGCCGCGCTCGATCAGCTTGATCTGCGCCTCAGTGCGAGCCTGGAACGGCAGGTTCTGGCGGCTGAACACCAGGCAGCTCGGGCCGTCCTTGCGGGTGATCGCGGCCTTCCAGCTCACCGCCGACTCCACCGTGTCGCAGGGGCGCCACACGTCGTTGTTGGGGATGTAGCGCAGCGACGCCAGATGCTCCACCGGCTGGTGGGTCGGGCCGTCCTCGCCCAGGCCGATCGAGTCGTGGGTGTAGACGTGGATCGCATGCGCCGGGATCAGCGCGCTCATGCGTACGCCGTTGCGTGCGTAGTCGCTGAACACCAGGAAGGTGGCGTCGAACGGAATGAAGCCGCCGTGCAACGCCAGGCCGTTGGCGATGGCGGTCATGCCGAACTCGCGCACGCCGTAGTACACGTAGTTGGCGTTCGGGTCGTCGCTAGCGACCGACTTGCTGGCCTTCCACAGGGTCAGGTTGGAATGCGCCAGGTCGGCCGACCCGCCGACCAGTTCCGGCAGCAGCGGCGCGAACGCCTCGATCGCCATCTGCGAGGCCTTGCGCGAGGCGATGGTCTGGCCTTCGGCGGCCTGCTTGGCGATGTAGGCGTCGGCCTGGGCGAGGAAGTCTTCCGGCAGCTCGCCGTGCGAACGGCGGGTCAGTTCCGCGGCTTCGGCCGGGTACTGCTTGGCATACTTGTCGAAGGCCTGCTCCCACTCGGCCTGGCGCAGCGTGCCGGCACCACCGGCGCGCCAGCCGTCGTAGATCGCCTGCGGGATCTCGAACGGCGCATACGGCCAGTTCAGCGCCTTGCGCGCGCCTTCCAGCTCTTCCTTGCCCAGTGCGGCGCCGTGCGAGGATTCCTTGCCGGCCTTTGTCGGCGCACCGAAGCCGATGGTGGTGCGGCAGCAGATCAGGGTCGGCTTCTCGCTCTCGGCGATCGCCGCCTCGATCGCGGCCTTGACCGCATCGGCATCCTGGCCGTCGACATCGCGGATCACGTGCCAGTGATAGGCCTCGAACCGGGCGGGGGTGTCGTCGCTGAACCAGCCGGCGGTGTTGCCGTCGATGGAGATATGGTTGTTGTCCCAGAACGCCACCAGCTTGCCCAGGCCCCAGGTGCCGGCCAGCGAGGCGGCTTCGTGGGACACGCCTTCCATCATGCAGCCGTCGCCCATGAACACCCAGGTGCGGTGGTCGACGATCTGGTGCTCGGGGCGGTTGTAGCGCTGCGCCAGCAACTTCTCGGCCAGCGCGAAACCGACCGCGTTGGCGAAACCCTGGCCGAGCGGACCGGTGGTGGTCTCCACCCCGGGGGTCTCGCTGCGCTCCGGGTGGCCGGCGGTCTTGCTGTGCAGCTGGCGGAAGCGCTTGAGCTCCTCGATCGGCAGGTCGTAGCCGGACAGGTGCAGCAGCGCGTACTGCAGCATCGAGCCGTGGCCGTTGGACAGCACGAAGCGGTCGCGGTTGAACCAGTGCGGATTGTTCGGGTTGTGGCTGAGGAAGTCGTTCCACAGCACTTCGGCGATGTCGGCCATGCCCATCGGCATGCCGGGATGGCCGGAATTGGCGGCCTCGACCGCATCGGCGGCAAGGAAACGGATCGCGTTGGCGAGTTCGCGGCGGGTAGGCGTCGTCATGAGGGATCTGTCGGAAGCGGGCGCGTGGCGTCGGGCCCACTATTGTCCCACAGGCGGGGATTGGGGATTGGTAGCGTCACCGGCTGGACGCCTGAGATGACGCAGGAGCGGCTTCAGCTGCGACAGGCGTTCACCGCAAGGCCAATCGCGGCTGAAGCCGGTCCAACGCCTGGCCCGTCAGGCCGCGACGCTGCCGCCTTCATCAATCCCGAATCCCGACTCCCGAATCCCCGCCATCCTCCCCCTTGGCCACCATCGTGGTCAGGGCCAGATCGCCGGTCACGTTCAGTGCGGTGCGGCACATGTCCAGGAAATGGTTGACGCCCAGGATCATGCCGATGCCGACCGGGTCCACCCCGACCATCGCGCAGATCAGCGCCACCACCGGCAGCGAGCCGGACGGGACGCCGGCGGTGCCGATGCCGCCGAGAATACAGACCAGCATCACCATGCACTGCTGCGCGATGCTCAGCTCCACGCCGAAGAACTGCGCCAGGAAGATCACCGTCACGCCCTCGAACAGCGCGGTGCCGTTCTGGTTGGCGGTGGCGCCGACGGTGAGCACGAAACGCGAGACCTTGTGCGGCAGCCCCATCTGGTCGGCCACGCGCAGCGCGGTCGGCAGCGTGGCGTTGCTGGACGCGGTGGAAAACGCCATCACCGTCGCCTCGCGGGTGGCGCGGAAGAACCACAGCGGCGAGCGCCCGGCCAGGCGCACCGCCACGCCGTAACTCACCACCATGTGCAGGCCCAGCGCCAGCACCACCACGCCCACGTAGGCGCCCAGCCGCACCAGCAGCTCGAAGCCGAACAGCGCCGCCAGGTTGAACATGAAGCAGGCCACCGCATACGGCGCCAGGCGGATCACCAGCCCGATCAGGGTCATCGAGATCTCGAACACGCCCTCGATGCCGCGCCGCAGCGTCGCCACCTTGGCGTCTTCGCTGAGCACCATGCCCACGCCGAACATCACCGCGAAGAACATCAGCGACAGGATCGCGCCGTTGCTGGACGCGGCAGCGACCACGTTGTCGGGCACGATCGACAGCAGCATGTCCATGCCGTGCGGCTGGTGCCTGCTCTGGTCGACGATCTGCGCGGTGCGCTCCACGTTCTGCTGCAGCAGTTGCTGCGCCAGCTCGCGATCCACGCCGATGCCCGGCTTGAGCACGTTCACCAGCACCAGACCCAGCAGCACCGCCACACCCGACAACACCACGGTGTAGCCCAGCGTCTTCCAGCCGATCCGGCCGAGCGCGCGGATGTCGCCCATCTCCGAAATGCCCATCACCAGCGCCGAGAACAGCAGCGGCACGATCAGCATGAAGATCAGGTTGAGGAACAGCTTGGAGAACGGCGTGGTGAGGTACTTGGTCAGCGCCTGCACCCAGGCCGCATCGCCGCCTACGCTCATGTGCACCGCCAGCCCCAGCACCAGCCCCAGGACGAAGCCGATCGCCATTTTCCAATGCAACGGCATGCCGGTTTCGGCCTTCACGGGGGTGTCGGTCATGAGTACGCCTTGCGAAAAGGAGCGCTCAGCTTAACAAACCATGAGCAGACATCGACCATCACACGATGGCACAGGTTGCGCGATGCGCGCATCGGCTTGCCGCGTCTCACCTGCAACGTCGGATGGCGCTACCCAAGACTGGCGAGTCACGATCCCGCGATCGCAAGGTCGAGCCTGGCTGCACGCCCCCCGCTCAAGCCTTGCGGGTCGGGTACAACGGCGGCAGATCGTCTTCCGCCGCGCCGCGCGAGGCGACGCGCCAGCGCGGCCCCGACGCGAACGCCGCGCGCAACGCGGCGCGCGCCCCGGTCACATCGCCGCCACCGCCCCAGCGTGCGTGCTGCATGCGCAGCACCGCGTCGCGCTGCGCCGGATCGTCCAGACGCTGCACCACCGTATCCAGGTCGGCGACGCCGGCCTGCGCGCACAGGATCGCGGCGACCTCGTCCAGACCGCCGCTGTCCAGGGCCTTGCGCAATTCCGGCAATGCGGCGCGCGCCGTCGCGGGTGCCGATGTCGCACCCGGCGCAGCGTTGGCCGCCGAGCCCGGCAGCGCTGCAACGCCGCGTGCACGGCGCAAGCGACGCCAGGCCCAGACCAGGGTCGCCAGCCACAGCACCGCAAAGCCCGCGGCCAGCGCCATCCACAGCGGCGACGAGGCGAGCCATCCCCGCAGGGTATGCGTCGGCGCCACCGCATTGTCGGCGGGAACCGCGCTCAGCGTCGGCGCCGCGGGGGTGACCGGGGCGGGGGCCGGCGCAGGCACGCCTTGTCCGGGCTGCACCTGCAGGGTCAGATCCGGCAGGCTGGCCTCGCGCGCAGCGCCAGCGCCCACGTCCCACCACGGCATGCGCAGGCCGCGCACCAGCAATGGGCCCGCCGCCTGCGGCACGATCGAGTAGCGACGGCTGACGGTCACCTGCGGCCCGCCGTCGACGAAGCGTTCCTGCACCTGCGGCGGCTCGGCGAACACCTGCGCGCCATCGACACTGGGCGTGGGCAGTTCGGGGAACTGCGCCTGGGTCGCGCCGCGTGCCGTGGCCTCGACCACGATGTCGGCAGCCTCGCCGGCCTTGGCACGCTGCGGCGTGGCGGTGTAGCGCAGGCGCAGTTCGTGCAGCGGCAGCCACGGCTGCGGCGCATTGGCCGGCTGCGCGCGCACCTGCAGGGTCTGCGCGGTACCGCGCGCATTGAGTTCGCCGCCGCGGCCGAAGTAGTCGTCGAAGAAGCCGGTGGGGCCGCGGCCGCTGAAACGCGCGCCCGGCAACAGCAGCGAGCCGCTGCGCTCGGGCACCAGCAGGTAGTGCCGCTCGACCACCGTGTACATGCGCCCGTCGATCTGACGGCGGTTCTGGATGTCGTCGCCGACGCGCTGCAGCGACGCGCCGGCCGGCGCGTCCAGGTCCAGTTCGCCCGAGCTCAGCGGCACACCGAGATACAGCCGCACCACCACGCCCACGCTCTGCTGCACGTAGGGCCGCGCGTCGTCGACGACGGTCTGCACGAAGACGTCGGCGTTGCCCACCTGCGCGGGCACGTCGGCATTGGCGGTGGCCGGCACCGCGGCGCTGGCCGCGGCCACCTCCAGCCGCAAGGGCGCGGTGCGTTCGTTGCCGACCTGCAGCGACGGAATCTCCAGCGTGCCGGTGCTGCGCGGCGTCAGCATCACGCCGAACAAGGACTTCGACGAGACCGCGCCGTTGACGATCTGCATCTGCCGGCTCTTGACCTCGTTGCTGAGCGCGAAATCCGCGCGCAGCGGCGCGTAGTCCGGCGTGGCCGCCGCCTGGTCGGTCTCGATGTTGAGGGTCACGCCCTCGCCGGCGCCGACGTTGTCGCGATCCAGCCACGCGCGCGTGGCGGCAGCCGCCGGCAGCGCCAGCAGCAGCGCGGCCAACACCATCAGCACCGCGCAGGCACGGGCCCCCTGGCCGAGTCGCTTGAAGTGGATCATGGTTCTTGTTCCCGCTGCCTGCGTTCGTGTTCCAGCCTGAATTTGGCGCGCAGCAGATTGCCCGGATCGTCCGGCACCCGCCGTAGCCACGCCTCGACCGCCTGACGCTGCTCGCGTTGCTGCGGCGTCTCGTTCGCGGCGGCAGCGGCGCGCTCGGCGGCCTGTTTGTCGGTGCCGCCCTGCTGTGCCATCGCCTGCTGCATCTGCTGGCGCTGCGCCGCATCGGCCTGCTGTTGCGCCTGTGCATCGCCCGGCTTCGGCGGCGCCTGCCGCGCGTCCTTGGCGCCATCGCGTCCCTGCTGGCCGTCGCGCTGCTGGCCGTTTTGCTGCTGGTTCTTCTGCTGCTGGTTCTTCTGCTGCGGGTTCTGCTGGGCGCCGTTCTGCTGCTGACCCGCCTGCTGTTGACCGTTTTGCTGTTGACCGTTCTGTTGCTGGCCGTTCTGCGACTGCCCGCTCTTCTGCTGCTTGCCGTCCTTGCCCTGCTGGCCGGACTTGGAGTCCTGCGACGACTGGCGCTTGCGCGCGGCCTCCACCGCGGCGCGGTTGGCGATCGCATCGGCCATGCGCGGATGCAGTTTCAGCGCCTTGTCGTAGGCGTCGATCGCCTCGTCGTAACGGCCCTGCCGTGCCAGCGCATTGCCGAGGTTGTACCAGCCGGCGTCGCTGTCGATGCCTTCGAACTGCTGTTGCGCGGCGGCGAAATCGCCCTTGCGGTAGGCCTGCACGCCTGCATCGAGCCGTTGCTGGCGGACCTGGTCGGCACGTTCCCACCACCCGCCTGCGACAGGACCAGGTGCCGGTGCCGGCGCTGGCACCTGAGCCTGCGCATGCACCCGTAGCGGCATCGCCAGCGGCGCCAACACCAGCAGCAGCACCGCGGCGCCACCGCGACGGCGGAACGCGAGCAAGGCCAGCAGCATCAGCGGCGGCAGCAACCAATAGCCTTGATCGAGCCACACGCGGCCATGGCTTTCGTCGGCCGCCGTGGCGTCCGCTTCCTGCGGCCGCAGCACGCCCAGCGCGCGCAGATCCGTATCGTCTGGCATCAACGCCGCGTAGCGGCCCGCGCCCGCTTCCGCCAGCGCGCGCAGCGCGCCCGCATCCAATTGCGCGTGCGACAGCCGACCCTGGTCGTCGCGGTAGGCCGCGCCCTGCGCCGTGCCCAGCCCAAGCGCGGACACGTGATAGCCCTGCCTGGCCGCGCGCGCCGCGGCCTGCTGCGCCTGCGCGTCGGCCTGGTCGCTGAGCACCAGGATGTCGCCGCGGGAGAAGCCGGCCTGGCGCAGCAACTGCGCCGCCCAATCGATCGCCAGGTCGGTGCGCTGCCCCGCCACCGGCATCACCTGCGGCGACAGCGCGTCGAGGAACAGGGCCACGTTCGCCGCATCGTCGGTCAGCGGCGCCACCGTGTACGGCTCGCCAGCGTAGGCCACAAGCGCCACTTCGCCGCCGGCGCGCTCGTGCAGCAGCCGCGCCAGCTTGGCCCGCGCCTGCAGCAGCCGCGACGGCGGCAGGTCGCGCGCGTCGATCTGCGCGGACAGGTCCAGCGCGATCACCAACGGCGTGCGCGCCTGCCACAGCGGCTGCTGTTCCTGGCGCCAGCTCGGTCCGGCCAGCGCCAGCACCGCCAGCGCATAGCCCAGCGCGCCCAGCAACAGGCCAGCGCTGCCCTTGGCATCGCCACGCGCGAGCAGATGCGGCAACAGATGCGGGTCCACCGTGCGCCGCCAGATGTCATGGCGCCGCCGCCGGCGCCACCAGCTCCAGCCGAGCAACGGCAGCAACAGCAGCGCCCACAGCCATTCGGGGCGCAACAGGTGCAATGCCTGGAGGAACTCCATCGCGCGGGTCATTGCCGCCTCCAGGGCCAGATGAAGGACAGCAACGCCAGCGCCAGCGCCGCCGCCAGCGGCCAGGCGTAGCGCTCGATCCGCGGCCGCACCGCCGGACCGGCCGAACGTACCGGCTCGAGCCGGTCCAGTTCGGCATAGATCGAGGCCAGCTCGGCGGTGTCGCGGGCGCGGAAGAAGCGCCCGCCGGTGTCCTGCGCGATCTTGCGCAGCGTGTCCTCGTCGACCTGGTCGTCGCCGCCGCTGCCGGGGATCGGCAGGCCGAACAGGGACATGCCGCCATCGCCACCGAAGGCGATGGTGTACACACGCACGTGTTCGGCCTTGGCCAGTTCGGCGGCCTTCAGCGGGTCGAGCACGCCGGCGGTGTTGACGCCGTCGGTGAGCACGATCAGCACGCGCTCGCCCTGCTTCTGCTCGCGCAGGCGCTTGACCGCCAGCGCGATCGCGTCGCCCAGCGCGGTCTCGCGCCCGGCCAGGCCGACCACGCTGTCGCGCAACTGGTCGCGCACCGTGGCCAGATCCGCAGTCAACGGAGTCAGCGCATACGCCTGCTGGCCGAACACCAGCAGGCCGATGCGGTCGCCATCGCGGCGATCGAGAAAGTCGGCCAGCACAGCCTTGGCCGCGGTCAGCCGATCGACCACGCGCCCGCCCAGGGTCATGTCGGGCTCGCTCATGCTGCCGGACAGATCCACCGCCAGCATCAGCTGCCGCGCCTGCTGCGGTGGCGCGATGGGTTCGCCCAATTGCAGCGGCCGCGCCGCCGCCGCGCACAGGCAGAACCAGGCCAGCCAGGCCAGCCACACGCTGGCGCGCCACAGCCCGCCGCGTGCCGGCGCGGCGGCCACGGCCTGCAGGCGTTCGCCATAGGGCACGCGCAAGGCCGGCGCATTGCCGCGCCGTGCCGGCAGCAGCAGATTGGCCAGCAGGGGCAGCGGCATCGCCAGCCACATCCACGGCCAGGCGAAGCCGGCCAGCAGGTCGCTGAGGCTCTGCCACGACGACGACACCAGGCTCATCGCCGTCCTCCACGCCGCGCCGCCATCAACGCCAGGAAGCGGCGCCGCGCCAGCGGCAGGAGCGCCTGCACCTGCGCCGGGTCCACGCTGGGCCGGTAGCCGCCATCGAGCAGCACACGGCCAGGGCCGGTGGAGAAATCCTGACGCTTGTCACCACCGTCCAGGAAGCGCAGCCAGTCCTCGCCCTGCAGCGTCGCAGCGGCCGGATCGCGGCGTTGCGCCGCACGCCGCAACAACTCAGAGACCGCGGCCACCTGCGCCGGCGGTTCGCCCGTACGCGTCGCCGCATCGAACTGACGCTGCCAGCGCTGCTCGCGCCGGCGCCGGCGCATCCATACCAACAGCGCCACGCCGAGCGTCAGCAGCAGCACCGCCGCCAGCATCCACCAGCCCGGTGCGGGCGGCCACCAGGCCGGTGCCGGCGGCAGATGCACATCGCGCAGGGGCAATTGCTGCGGGCTCATGCCGACGCCCCCCGTTGCACCGGCAGCAACCACGACTCGCTGGGTGCGTCGCTCAGCAACACCCGCACCTGCACGCCGCGGCCCGGCAGTTCCGCCGCCAGGGTTTCCAACGGCTGCACGAATTGCGCACGCCAGCGCTGTTGCGCGGTACTCGCCAGCAGATCCACCTCCACGCGGCGGCCGCTTGCCCAGAACGGCAGGGCGGCACGTGGCGGATGCACTTCCAGCGGATCGGCGAGCAGCAGCAACTCCACTTCGTTGTGCAGCGCCAGCCCGGCCCAGCGCGCTGCGGGCACGGCCTGCGCACTGGCCGGATCGGCCAGCACGGTCAGGCGCGATCCCGGGCGCAGCAGCTTGGCCGCGTGATCCAGCGCCATGCTCAGGCCGGCATCGTCCTGCGGCGGCTGCGCATACCAGCGCGCCAGCGCATCCAGCACGCGCAGCACGCCGCGCGGCCCGGCAGCGGGCGGCACCGGCGCTTCGCTGCGGCTGCCGCGCAAGGCGGCCAGGCGATCGCCCTGGCGCTGCGCCGCCCACGCTGCCACCGCCCCGGCACGCGCCGCCTGCACCGACTTGAAGCGCACGCGCGTGCCGAAGTACAGCGACGGCGCGGTGTCGGCGACGATCAGACTGAGCCGTTCGCGCTCGGCCTGGAACAATTTGGTGTGGGTGCGGCCGCTGCGCGCAGTCAGCCGCCAGTCGATGTGCCGCACGTCGTCGCCGGCCACGTACTCGCGCGACTCGGCGTACTCCATGCCGCGCCCGCGCATCGGCGACGGGGCGGCGCCACTGAGGCCATGGCGGCCTCGGCGCGGCGGCGGCATGCGTGCGACCGCGGCGCGCAGGGCGACCAGCTCGGCCAGGCTGGGACGGATCCCCGCCTCGGCCGGCGCGGCAGCGTGCGGCATGCCCGGCGCAGTCGGCTGCGGTGCCATCGTCGTTACTCCGCGCGGAGGCGGGCGGCGGGCAACAGCCGTACCTGGCGACGTCCGCTCACGGCGGCGGCACCTTGTCCAGCAGGGCGGCGACCAGACGATCGCCGTCCCAGCCTTCGGCGGTGGCTTCGTAGCTGGGCAGCACGCGGTGGCGCAGCACATCGGCGGCGACCGCGCGCACGTCGTCGGGCGTAACGAAGTCGCGTCCGGCCAGCCAGGCGCGGGCGCGGGCGCACCGCTCCAATGCGATCGAACCGCGCGGACTCGCGCCCCAGGCGATGCGCCGCGCCAACGCGGCGTCGTAGCCGCTGGCATCGCGCGAGGCCAGCACCAGTTCGATCAGATAGCGCTCCAGCGGCGGTGCCATGTGCAGCGCCAGCACCGCACGGCGTGCCGCGAATACGTCTTCCAGCGGCATGCGCGGCGGCGGCGCCTCGCCGGCCTCCAGCGTCTCGCGGGCGCGCTCGCGCGCCAGGCGCAGGATCTCCGCCTCCGCGGCCGCTTCCGGGTAGCCGATCCGCACATGCATGAGGAAGCGGTCCAGCTGCGCCTCCGGCAGCGGGAAGGTGCCCTCCTGCTCGATCGGGTTCTGTGTCGCCATCACCAGGAACAGCTTCGGCAGCGCATAGGTGTGCCGGCCGACGGTGACCTGGCGCTCGCCCATCGCCTCGAGCAGGGCCGATTGCACCTTGGCCGGCGCACGGTTGATTTCGTCGGCGAGCAGGATCGGGTGGAAGATCGGCCCGGGCAGGAACTCGAAGCGGCTCTCCTGCGGGCGCCACACCTCGGTGCCGGTAAGGTCGGCCGGGAGCAGGTCGGGGGTGAACTGGACGCGGGCGAAATCCGCTTCCAGGCGCGAGGCCAGGGCGCGGATCGCGGTGGTCTTGGCCAGGCCGGGCGCGCCTTCGACCAGCAGATGGCCATCGGCGAGCAGCGCAATCAGCAGGCGCTCCACCAGCGCCGACTGGCCGACGATGGTCTGGGACAGGCCGTCGCGCAGGGCGACGAACGCGGCATGCAGGCGCTGCTGCTCGGGCGCGGCCGGCGGGGAATCGAGGGTCGGGGATGGAGTGTTCATTTGTGCAGTCTGACCGATCGCCGGTGAAAATGGTTCCGCGCACGGCGGACGCCGCGTGCTGCGAATTCAGGATTTCCTCATCGATGGGCATAAACGCCGACGGGAGAGGCTTGCGCCTCTCCCGTCGAAGAATCCAACCTGCTTGAGGCAGCTCAGGCTGGCGCGCGCTTGGCCACGTGCATCACCTTCGGGGTCACGAAGATCAGCAATTCGGCCTTGGTCTTGTTGCGGCCACGCTTCTTGAACAGATTGCCCAAGAACGGCACGTCGCCCAGGAACGGCACCTTGGAGATGCTGCTGCGGTCGTTGAACTCGTAGACACCGCCGATGACCACCGTCTGCCCATCGTCGACCAGCACCGCGGTGTTGATCTCGCGGCGGTTGATCTCGGGAATGGTGCCGTAGCCCTGCAGGACCACGAAACGCTCGACTTCGTCCTTCTTGACGCTCATGTTCAAGAACACACGATTGTCGTCGGTGATGGTCGGGGTCACCTTCAGCTCCAGCAACACTTCCTTGAACTGCACGTTCGGCGTGGGGGCAGCGCCAGCGGTGCCGCCGGTGATGGTGACGTAGCCGATCTCCTTGCCCTGCTTGATCACCGCCTCGCGCTGGTTGGATGTCACGATGCGCGGATTGGAAATGACTTCGCCCCGCCCCTCTTCCTGCAATGCCGACAGCTGCAGGTCCAGATTGAAGTTCTTGCCGAGCAGGGTGTAGGCAAGACTGGGCAGGGTCTGCGCGCTGGTGAAGGTCGGACCGCTCAGATCGACGTTGAGACCACGCGTATTGACGCCGCCGCCAGCCGCGTTGCTTCCGACCGTAGCGACATTGTCCCCATAGGTGCGCGTCGCGCCGACACCGAACTTGGCACCCAGATCGCGGGCGAAGGTATCGGTGGCGATGACGATGCGGCCCTCGATCAGCACCTGGTCGACCGGGCGGTCGATCACGTTGATCAGCTCGCGCATCTGCGCGACCTTCTTCGGGATGTCGCTGATCATCAGCGTGTTGGTGCGCTCGTCGGCGACGAGGCGCCCGCGCGGCGACAGGAAGCCATTGTCGTTCTGGCTGTTGCCGCTGCCACCCGCGCCGCCACTGCCACCACCGCTACCGCCGCCGATCCCCTTGGCCTCGGTCAGCGCCTTGAAGATCGCCGTGGCGCTGTGATAGTTGATCTGCACGTAGTCGGTGATCAGGTCCTCGCGGTTCTCGATCGCGATGCGCGCGTCTTCCTTGTCCTGCTCGAACTTGGCCAGCTCCTGCTGCGGTGCGACCCAGATCACCTTGCCGTCGCGGCGCTTGTCCAGGCCCTTGGCGCGCAACACGATGTCCAGCGCCTGGTCCCAGGGCACATTGACCAGGCGCAGGGTGACGCTGCCCTGCACAGTGTCGGAGGCGACGATATTGAGATTGGACTCCTCGGCGATCAACTGCAGCACCGTGCGCACCGGCACGTCCTGGAAGTTGAAGGTCACCGGCTTGCCGCTGTAGCCGCGGGCGGCCACCTGCGCGGCGGCCTGGCTGACCGTGGTCGCGGTGACCGCGCCCACCGCCGGCGCGGCGGCGCGCGGAGTGATCTCGACCACGTACTCGTTGCCCGACTGATAAGCCAGCGATTCGAACGCGCCATTGGTGTTCAGCACCAGCTCGGCGCCGCCCGCATAGGGCTTGGCATCGATGCGCTGCACCGGCGTGGCGAAGTCGGTGACGTTGAGCGGACGCTGCAACTCCGGCGGCAGCGTGGCGTCGCCGACATCGACCACCACGCTGTTGCCCTGGGTGCGCAGGTCCGGGCTGGCGCCGGTGCCGTTGAAGGACAGGATCAGCCGCCCCGCACCGCCGTCGCCGCGCTTGAAGTCGATCTTCGACACCGTGAGCTTGGCCGACGCCGCCGCAGGTGCGGGAGACGCGGCAACAGGCGCGGCGGGCGGCGCCGCGCTGGCGACGACCGCATTCCCGAGCATCGCCGCCAACCCCAACGCGCATAGCCGCATCGTCGCGTGGCGCCGGATGGGGCGCAGGCTCAGGGCTTTGGAAAAAGTCATCGTGCTATCCCCATAATCAATCATTGATCGTCCAGCGCGACGGAGGCGGGACGTTCCAGCCAGCCGCCGGCGCCATCCGGCACCAGTTCAATCAAATCGATGCGATCCTCGTGCACCCCGGTCACGCGGCCATCGCTCTGCCCCATGTACACGCCCGGACGCACGCGGTAGGTCACCTTGTCCGGCGCCATCACCAGCGCCACCTGGCCCGCGCCGCTGCCCAGCGTGCCGACCATGTTGAGGCTGTCCAGCGGGAACTGTTCCAGCGGTTCCTTGCGGCGGTTCGGATCCGGGCGCAGGCCGCTGCTGCCGTCGGGACTGGCCCAGGCATCGCTGAACGGATCGCGCAGGCCCTGCGCCGCATACTCGAAGGTTTCGAACTGCTGCATCACCGGCAACGGCTCCAGCGGCTGCGCCGGTCGCGCGCGCACTTCCTTCACCCAGTTCTCCAGATTCGGCGCATCGCCCGGCGTGCTGGTGATGGTGCGGCCGCAAGCGCCAAGCACCAGCGCCAGCGCGCCCGCAACGAGAATCCTGACCACCCGATGCTGCCGGCTCATGCGCCACCGCCTTGCTTGCCGGCCTTCTTCGCGGCCGCCGCGGCCTGTTCCTGGTCGGCCATTTCCTTGTCGTCCAGGTAGCGATAGGTCTTGACCGTACCGGACAGCTCCAGCTCGCCGCGCGCGGTGATGCCGTTGCTCTTGTCGCGCGGCTTCAGGTTGATGTCGTGCATGGTCAGGATCACCACCCGCGGCAGCGAGGCCACGCCACTGACGAAGGCGCCGAACTGGTGGTAGCTGCCGACCATGCGCAGGGCGATCGGCTTCTCCGCGTAGAACTCCTTCGGCGACTCCGGGCCCGGCTGGAACAACTCGTTGGTCAGGCCGCTGGACAGCGCGGTCTGCGAGATGTCGATGATCAGATCGGGCATCTCGGTCTTGCTCGGCAGCTGCCGCAGCATCTGCTGCAGCACCTGCTCCATCTGCACCAGTTGCTGCTTCAGCGGCTGCAGGTTCACCGCACGGCTCTGCTCCTTCTCGAAGGAGGCGCGCAGTTCGGTTTCCTTCTGCTCCAGCGCCTGCAACTCGTCGCTCTTGCTGCTGATCAGCAGGAACCAGGACAGGGTCAGGATGAACAGGGTCACCAGCACGCAGAACACGATCTTGGCCTGCTGCGGCCAATTGCCGATGTTGTTGAAATCCAGCTCTTTGATGTTGAATTTCTTGCTCATGACGCCGGTCCCTGTTTCGCTGGCGTGGCGGCGGGTGCCGGCGCGGTGACCGGCGCCGGTGCGGCAGGACTGCCCGCGGCAGGTGCAGGCGCAGGAGCGCCCGGGGCCTGCGCCGGCGGCGTGCCAGGCGCGCCGCCCGCGGGGGCTGCGCCGGGTGTTCCGGGCGCAGCGGAACCCGCAGGTGCCGTCCCGGCGGCGGCCGGATCGGTGCTCTCGCCCGGCACCGGCAGCTTGACCCGCAGCGTGAACACGTACGGCAGCGCCTTGGTATCGACGATCGGCCCCTTGGCTTCCTTCTCCTGGGCCTTGGCCTCGATCACCGTCAGCTCCGGATTGGTCATCCAGCCAGAGCCCTCGAGGTTGCGCATGTAGGTACTGACCCGCGCGTTGGACTGCGAGCGGCCCTCCAGGGTCAGCATGTCGCCTTCCTGCTTCACCGAGGTCAGCACCACGCCGTCGGGAATGGTCCGCACCAGCGAGTCGAACAGGTGCACCATCTGCGAGCGCTTGGCCTGCAGTTCCTCGATCACCTGCTTGCGCGCCAGCAGGCGGCGCTTCTTCTCGTCGAGGGTGTCGATTTCCTTGTTCTGCGCCTGGACCTTCTCGATCTCGGCCTGCAGATACGCGTTGCGCTCGTTCTGGCCGCTGATCTGCAAGTCGTAGTAGAACCAGATCAGCCCCGCCAGCAGCACCCCGGCGAACGCGGCCAGGCCAAGCATCGAATAGAACTCGCGTTCGCGCTGCTTGCGCCGTTCCGCCCGCCAGGGCAGCAGATTGATCTTCGCCATCAGTCGAAGCTCCTCAGCGCCAGGCCGGTGGCGATCATCAGCGCCGGCGCGTCCTGGGCCAGCGCATGCGCCTGCACCTTCGGCCCCAGGGTCATCTGCGCCAACGGGTTGGCGACCACCGTGGCCACGCCCAGTTGCTCCTCCACCATCTCCGGCAATCCGGCCAGGGCGGCGCAGCCGCCGGCCAGCACGATATGGTCGACGCGGTTGAATTCGCTGCCGGCATAGAAGAACTGCAGCAGGCGGCTGATCTGCTGCACCGTGGCTTCCTTGAACGGCTCCAGCACCTCGACCTCGTAGCTTTCCGGCAGCCCGCCCTGGCGCTTGGCCATGCCGGCTTCCTCGTAGGTCAGGCCGTAGCGGCGCATCACTTCGTCGGTCAGCTGCTTGCCGCCGAACACCTGCTCGCGGCTGTACAGGCTGCGCCCGCCACGCAGGACATTGAGGGTGGTCATGGTGGCGCCGATGTCGACCAGGGCGACGATGCCGTCGGCGGCCACCGGCAACTCGCTGGCCACCAGCGCGAAGGCGTTCTCGACCGCGAAGGCCTCCACGTCCATCACCTTGGCCACCAGCCCGCCCAGTTCCAGGGCCGACTGGCGCAGTTCCACGTTCTCCGAGCGCGAGGCGGCCAGCAGTACCTGCACCATCTCGGGGTTGTTGGGGATGACGCCCAGCACCTCGAAATCCAGGTTCACTTCGTCGATCGGGTACGGGATGTAGTTCACCGCCTCCAGCTCGACCTGGGCTTCCAGCTCGCTCTCGTCCAGCTCGGCCGGCATCGGGATCACCTTGGTGATCACCGCCGAACCGGCCACGGCGGCCGCGGCATGCTTGGCGCGGGTACCGGAACGGGTCACGGCGCGGCGGATCGCCTCGCCCACCGCCTCGACCTCGACGATGTTCTTCTCGACCACGGCATTGGGCGGCAAGGGTTCGACGGCGTAATGCTCGACCCGGAACCGGTTGCCGTTACGCGAAAGCTGCAGCAGCTTGACCGCGGTCGAGCTGATGTCGATGCCGATCAGCGGCTGCTGACTCTTTGGGATAAGCCCCACGGATTTTCCCCTGCCGGCGGGCACTTGGACGCCAATGTTGCGCCAGCGCATTAATAACAAATTTTTTGCAATTGGCAACCGCCCGGTTGCATGTCGCGATCCGTGTCACGGCATGACCTGCGGCAGCAAACCCGTCGCATCCCCGGAACCGGCCCCAGCCGTTCCCCGGCGTACTCTATACTCTGCGCCCAAGAAATCTGCAATCGGAATCTCTCGCGATGCCCCGTTTTCGTCGTTGGCTGCGCTGGGCGCTGGTCTTGTTCGTCCTCCTTGGCCTGGTCGGCGCCGCCGTGGCAGGCGGGCTGTACTACGTCGTCTCCTCCAAGCTCCCGGACGTGCAGACCCTGCGCAAGGTCGAACTGCAGGAGCCGATGTACGTCTACTCCAGCGACGGCAAGCTGATGGCGCTGTTCGGCGAGACCCGGCGCTACCCCATCACCATGAAGGACGTGCCGGAGCGGCTGAAGCAGGCCTTCCTGGCCACCGAGGATGCCCGGTTCTACGAGCATGGCGGGGTCGACTACAAGGGCATCGCCCGCGCGGTGTGGCTGCTGGCCACCACCAACGACAAGCGCGTACCGGGCGGCTCCACCATCACCCAGCAGGTGGCCCGCCAGTTCTTCCTGAGCTCGGAATACAGCTACACCCGCAAGCTGGCGGAGATCCTGCTGGCGCGCAAGATCGAGGCCGAGCTGACCAAGGACGAGATCTTCGAGCTGTATCTCAACAAGAGCTTCTTCGGCAACCGCGCCTACGGCGTCGCCGCCGCCGCCGAGTACTACTACGGCAAGAAGCTCAACGAGCTGAGCCTGGACGAGATGGCCTCGCTGGCCGGCATCCCCAAGTTCCCCTCCAGCGGCAACCCGATCAGCAACCCCGAGCGCGCCAAGCAGCGCCGCGACAACTATGTGCTCAGCCGCATGGCCGCGCTGGGCTTCATCACCCCGGCCGAGGCCGAGGCGGCCAAGGCGGTGCCGATGCACGCCGCGCCGCACGAGCGCCCGGTCGAGGTCGAGGCCCCGTACGTGGCCGAGCTGGTGCGCCAGGAAATGATCGCGCGCTTCGGCGGCGACGTGCTGGACAAGGGCTACCACGTCTACACCAGCATCGATGCGACCCTGCAGGCCGCCGCCAACCATGCCGTGCGCCAGGGCCTGGTCGTCTACGATCGCCGCCACGGCTGGCATGGAGTGGAAAAGCATTTCGACGTCCCGGCCACTGCCGATGCGGCGGCCCTGGCCAGCCACCTGAGCGGCGTCTACGCGCAAGGCGGGATGCTGCCCAGCATCGTCGCCGGCACCGGCAGCGACGGCAGCGCCACCGTGGTGCTCGCCAACAAGACCGAGCTGGTGCTGCCGGTGGCCGCCAGCCGCTGGACCGGGCGCAGCCCCGCCACCCTGCTCAAGCGCGGCGACCTGGTGCGCATCCAGGAAGGCGACAAGCCGGGCGAATGGGAGATCACCCAGATCCCGCGCGGCCAGGCCGCGCTGGTGTCGCTGGACGCCAACAACGGCGCGCTGCGCGCCATGGTCGGCGGCTTCAGCTACGCCGGCAACAAGTTCAACCGCGCCACCCAGGCGCGCCGCCAGCCCGGCTCCAGCTTCAAGCCGTTCCTGTACGCGGCCTCGTTCGAGAAGGGCTTCAACCCGGCCTCGATCGTGCTCGACGCACCGGTGGTGTTCCGCGACCGCCGCGGCAAGACCTGGTCGCCGCAGAACGACGGCGGCGGCTTCCGCGGCCCGATGCGCCTGCGCGAGGCGCTGGTGCAGTCGCGCAACCTGGTCTCGGTGCGCCTGCTGGACGCCATCGGCGTGGACTTCGCGCGCAAGTACATCAGCCAGTTCGGCTTCCAGGAAGCCGAGTTGCCGCCGAACCTGTCGATGTCGCTGGGCACCGCCTCGCTGACTCCGCTGTCGGTGGCGCGCGGGTACACCGTGTTCGCCAACGGCGGCTCGCTGGTCAACACCTGGATCATCGACAAGGTCACCGACCGCGACGGCAATGTCCTGTTCCAGGAACATCCGCTGACCGCCTGCCGCAGTTGCGGCAGCGTCGGCGGCAACGCCGCACCGGTCAGCCAGGTCGTCGACGGCTTCAACTTCGGCGCGGCCACGCCGCCGCCGGCGGCCAAGCCGGCAGAGCCCGCGGCCACGGCGGCTGCCGCCGAGAAGCCCGCCGACCCCGAGGCCAAGGTGGCGCCGCGCGCCATCGACGAGCGCACCGCCTATCAATTGGTGTCGATGATGCGCGACGTGGTCCAGCGCGGCACCGGCACCGCCGCCAAGGTGCTCGGCCGCGAGGACGTGGGCGGCAAGACCGGCTCGACCAACGACCATCGCGACGCCTGGTTCTCCGGCTTCGGCGGCCCGTACGTGACCACCGTGTGGGTCGGTCGCGACGACTACCGCTCGCTCGGCTACCGCGAATACGGCGGCAAGGCGGCGCTGCCGATCTGGATCGACTACATGCGGGTCGCGCTGAAGGATCAGCCGATCGCCCGCAACGATCCGCCGGGCGGCATGGTCCAGGTCAGCCTCAACGGCGCCACGGAATGGGTCAAGACCGAGGACATGGACCGCATCCAGCAGTTCGACGAAAGCCTGCAGGACCAGAAGACCGACGACGCGGCATTCGACATCTTCTGATCGCGTCGCGTTCCCCCGCCCCGGCGCTCGCCGGGGCAGTTCCCGCCGGGCGCGCCTCGCCCGGCGGACGCCGCCTCAGGCAGCGGCGCCGGCTACACCCGAATTTCGCAAGGCTGCGGTACAGTCGGGGCAGGCTTTGAGGGGAGGCGCACCATGCACCACGCTCGGCAACACGCCCGGACCCGCACGCACGAACGCCGCCGCCGGCTTGCGCATGAAGCCGCCCGGCTGATGGCCGAAGGCGGCATCCGCGATTTCCACCAGGCCAAGCTCAAGGCCGCCGACCGGCTCGGCATCCACGACGACGCCTCGCTGCCGCGCAACAGCGAGATCGAGGACGCCCTGCGCGAATACCAGCGGCTGTTCGCCGGCCCCGACCATGCCGGCGAACTGCGCCGGCGCCGCGAGGCGGCGCTGCGCGCGATGGACTTCCTGCACGCCTTCGCGCCACGCCTGGCCGGACCGGTGCACGACGGTACCGCCGACGCCAACAGTCCGGTGCAACTGCACCTGCACAGCGACGACACCGAGGCGGTGGCACGTTTTCTCGAAGAACACCGGATCCCGGCCGAACTGCGCAGCCGCCGCCTGCGCCTGGACCGCGAGCGCAGCGAGGACTTCCCTGTGTGGCTGTTCACCGCCGAGGAACTGACCTTCGACCTGACCGTGCTGCCCTACGACGCGCTGCGCCAGGCGCCGCTGTCGCAGGTGGACGAAAAGCCGATGCGCCGCGCCTCGATGCCGCAACTGCGACAACTGCTGACCGAGCAGGACATCGCCGACTACCGGTACGGCTGAGCGGCAACGCACAGCGCGTCGGCTGCGGCGGGCGCCGTGCCACCTCGCATGCGCGTGGCGCGCGCGAGGAGGCGGATGTCAGCCATTCCCCGCTTCGACCGCGCAAACAAAAACGCCCCGCGAAGCGGGGCGTTCCTGATGCCATGAGGCGATCGATCAGCGCTTGTCGGCGCTGGTGTAGTCGCGCTTGTCGTAGCCGGTGTAGATCTGGCGCGGACGGCCGATCTTCATTTCCGGGTCGACCTGCTGCTCCAGCCAATGCGAGACCCAGCCGGCGGTACGGGCGATGGCGAACATCACGGTGAACATCTCCACCGGAATGTTCAGCGCCTTGTAGATGATGCCCGAGTAGAAGTCGACGTTCGGGTACAGCTTGCGCTGCACGAAGTAGTCGTCCTTCAGCGCGGCCTCTTCCAGCTTCAGCGCCACTTCCAGCAGCGGGTCGTTGACGCCCAGCTCGCCCAGCACCTTGTGGGTCATCTCGCGGATGATCTTCGCGCGCGGGTCGAAGTTCTTGTACACGCGGTGGCCGAAGCCCATCAGGCGGAAGCTCGAGTTCTTGTCCTTGGCCTTGGCCACGGCGCTCTCGACGTTGTCGGCGGTGCCGATCTCTTCCAGCATCTTCAGCACGGCTTCGTTGGCGCCGCCGTGCGCCGGGCCCCACAGCGCGGTGATGCCCGCGGCGACCGAGGCGTACGGATTGGCGCCGGTGGAACCGACCAGACGCACGGTCGAGGTCGAGGCGTTCTGCTCGTGGTCGGCGTGCAGGATGAACAGCAGGTCCAGAGCCTTGGCCACGACCGGGTTCATCTGCAGTTGCTCGCTCGGCACCTCGAACATCATGTGCAGGAAGCGCTCGACGTAGCCGAGGTTGTTGCGTGGGTAGCGGATCGGCCAACCGATGGAGTAGCGGTAGGCGGCGGCGGCGATGGTCGGCACCTTGGCGATCAGACGGATCGCGGCCAGGCGGCGCTGCTCCGGATCGTTGAGGTCGAGGGTGTCGTGGTAGAACGCCGACAGCGAGGCCACGGTACCGGCCATCATCGCCATCGGGTGCGCGTCGTGGCGGAAGCCGCCGAGGAAGTTCTTCAGCGACTCGTGCATCATCGTGTGATGCGTCACTTCGTGGTCGAACTTCTTGAATTCGTCGGCGGTGGGCAGCTCGCCGTTCATCAGCAGATAGGCCACTTCGAGGAAGTTGGACTTCTCGGCCAGCTGCTCGATCGGGTAGCCGCGGTACAGCAGCACGCCGTTGTCGCCGTCGATGTAGGTGATCGCCGACTTGCAGCTGGCGGTCGCGGTGAAGCCCGAGTCGTAGGTGAAGAGACCGGTCTCCTTGGTCAACTTGGAAATGTCGACGCAATCGTTGCCCAGGGTGGGCTTGAGTACCGGAAGAACGACCGACTTGTCGCCGGCGTTCAACGTGACCTGATCAAGATCGGACACAGTGTGCGCTCCTCGATGGAAGGCGCCTGTCCGATTACGTTGCGAACAGACGCGTGAAGGAAGTCCACGGCAATCGCCACGGATCGCGCCATTATCGCACAGCAGCATTTGCGTCGTCGCTCACCCCTCATGCTGCACGATGGCGACAGGAAAGCGACACAGCGTTGCATCCTCGCCGCACTTTCACGGAAGGATGACACCGGCGCGTCAACGCCGGGAAGACAGGATGTGGCGGATAGCAAAACGGCCGCGCAAGCGGCCGTCGCTTTACATCCGTTAGACGGTTCCGATCAGCGCGCGTAGCGCTTCTGGAACTTGTCGATGCGGCCGCTGGTGTCGATGACCTTGTGCTTGCCCGTGTAGAACGGGTGCGAAGCCGAGGAGATTTCGACCTTGATCAGCGGATACTCTTCGCCGTCCTCCCACTTGACCGTCTCTTTCGAGGACATGGTCGAACGGGTCAGGATCTTGAAATCGGAGGTGACATCGTGGAACACGACGTCGCGGTACTGGGGATGGATGTCGGCCTTCATGGGCTCGCACCGTAGGTGGCTGCTGGACAAGAGGGAAACTATAACAGCCCTGCCGCCCTGCACGCAACGTTTACGTGAAGGCAAGTGAGGTGACGGCTCGCGGCTGTTCTACCACTGGGGTCCCGCCCGGAGCCGGGCGGGACCGCCAGGCTCAGCCGGCGCCGACCGCCGCGCGGGCCAGGCCCAGGAAACGGGCGTGGTCGTAGCGGATGAGCATGGTCGCGTTGTCCGGCAGGCCCAGCTGGCGGTTCCAGTCGACCAGGGTGGCGCCGCGGGTATGCACCCCGGACAGCTCGATCTGCATCGGCCGCGACTGCACCTCCTCGGCGCCGTCGGGCTGCAGCGCCCAGGCCATCGCCAGCGCGTCGGCGGCATACCAGTGCTCGCCGCGGGCGTCCTCCGACCACAGCCGGGTCTTGCGCGAGATCAGCTCGTAGAAGCGCGCCTTGGGCGCATCCACCGCCAGCCACTGCTCGACCTCGCGGTGCGGCAGGCCGTGCGCCACGGTCGCCTCCCAATCCGCCACTTCGATGTGCGGGAACGCCTTGAACACGATGTGCGCGGCTTCCGGGTCGAAGGCGATGTTGAACTCGGCGGCCGGGGTGATGTTGCCGTGGCAGGTGATCGCCCCGCCCATCACCAGGAAGCGGCCGACGCGCTGCGGCAGGGTCGGGTCCAGCTTCAGCGCCAGCGCGATGTTGGTCAGCGGCCCCAGCGCGACCAGCAGCAGGCGCCCGGCGTACTGGTGCGACAGGCGCAGGATCGCCAGCGCGGCATGCTCGGCCTCGGCGCCGCGCGCGGCCGGCGGCAGGTCGACGTCGCCGAAACCGTCCTGACCGTGCACGTGCCCGGCGTCCACCGACGGGTGCAGCAGCGGATCGGCGCAGCCGGCGAACACCGGCACATCCTCGCGCCCGGCCACCTCGCACAGCTTCAGCGCATTGCGCACGGTGTGGCGCAGGCCGACGTTGCCGGCGGCGATGGTCAGCCCGACCACCTCGTGGCGCGGATCGGCGAAGGCCATCAGCAGCGCCAGCGCGTCGTCCACGCCGGGGTCGGTATCGATCAACAGGGGAATCTTGTCGCTCATGCGTCGCTTCGCTCATCCATTCGGCCGCCGAGTCTGGCACTGCCGGGCAGGCATGGGAAGGCGCGGGGATTGGGGAGTCGGGATGACCAGCCATTCGGCTGTTGAAAGCGGGGATTCGCAAAGGCGACACCACCACGTTTCTCCCCGAAGGAGCGGCCGCTTTTACGAATCCCCAATTCCCAATGCCGAATCCCAGCCCCTCAGGCCCCGGCAAACCGCACCGCCCCACCGACCCAGCGCGCGACGATGCGGTCGGCCAGGACCGGCGCTTCCTCCAGCAGCCGGTCGGCCAGCGCGTGCACGCGCGGCAGCAGGCCAGCGTCGCGGGCCAGGTCGGCCACGCGGAACGCGGCCAGGCCGGTCTGGCGGGTGCCGAGCAGTTCGCCGGGACCGCGCAGTTCCAGATCCTTCTCGGCGATGACGAAGCCGTCGTTGGTCTGGCGCATGGTTTCCAGACGCTGCCGCGCCATCGCCGACAGCGGCGCCTGGTACATGAGCACGCAGCTCGACGCCGCCGCGCCGCGCCCGACCCGCCCGCGCAACTGGTGCAGCTGCGCCAGCCCCAGGCGTTCGGCGTTCTCGATGATCATCAGCGAGGCGTTGGGCACGTCCACGCCGACCTCGATGACCGTGGTGGCGACCAGCAGGTCGATCTCGCCCTGCTTGAACGCGCGCATCGCCACCTGCTTCTCCGCCGGCTTCATGCGTCCGTGGACCAGGCCCACGCGCAGTTCCGGCAACTGCGCCGACAACGCTTCGAAGGTGGCCTGCGCGGCGCTGGCCTCGAGCCGGTTGCCGGCGCCGCCGCCCTGCGCGGATTTCTCGTTGTCCTCGGCCTCTTCGATCAGGGTGCAGACCCAGTAGGCCTGGCGGCCTTCGGCGCAGGCCACACGGATGCGCTGCACCAGCTCGGGACGGCGCTCGGCGTTGAGCACGATGGTCTGCACCGGCGTGCGTCCCGGCGGCAGTTCGTCGATCGAGGAGACGTCCAGATCGGCATAGGCGGCCATCGCCAGGGTGCGCGGGATCGGCGTGGCGGTCATCACCAGTTGATGCGGCACGCCCGCACCGGAAGCGCCCTTGTCGCGCAGCGCCAGGCGCTGGTGCACGCCGAAGCGGTGCTGCTCGTCGACGATGGCCAGGGCCAGGTCGTGGAAGCGCACCGCCTCCTGCATCAGCGCGTGCGTGCCGACCACCACCTGCGCCTCGCCCGAGGCGATCTGCGCCAGGGTCGCGCTGCGCGCCTTTCCGGTGACCTTGCCGGCCAGCCAGGCCACACGCACGCCCAGCGGCTCCAGCCAACCGCGCAGGTTGGCCAGATGCTGTTCGGCGAGCAGTTCGGTGGGCGCCGCCAGCGCCGCCTGCTTGCGCTTGTCCACCGCCAGCATCGCCGCCAGCGCGGCGACCACAGTCTTGCCGCTGCCGACGTCGCCCTGCACCAGCCGCAGCATCGGCGTCGGCCGCTCCAGGTCGGCGCGGATCTGCGCGAACACGCGTTGCTGCGCACCGGTCAGTTGGAACGGCAGCGACTGCTGCAGGCGCTTGGCCAGCAGCCCGCGGCCGCGCAGCGACGGCGCCGGCTGGCACTGCATGGCGATGCGCTGGCGGCGCAGGCTCAGGTGATGCGCGAGCAGTTCCTCCAGCGCCAGGCGCTGCTGCGCCGGATGCAGGCCGGCGGCGAGCGCGGCCAGGTCGGCCTGCGGCGGCGGCCGGTGCGCGACCAGCAACGCACTGCGCAGCGACGGCAGACCAAGTTCGCTCAGCAGCGACGCCGGCAGCAGCTCCAGTGCCGCCTCCTCCGGCAGCCGGTCCAGCGCCTGGCCGATCAGCCGGCGCACGGTCGCCGGACCGACGCCCTCCACCGCCGGGTACACCGGATCCAGGCGATCGCCCAGCGCCGCATCGTCGCCCTCGCCGAGGATCTGGTAGCTGGGATGCACGAACTCCAGCCCGTGCTGGCCCGGCTTGGGCGTGCCGAAGGCGCGCAAGCGCGCGCCGACCGCGAACTGCGCCGCCTGCGCGGCACGGAACTGGAAGAAGCGCAGCACCAGGGTGCCGCGCGACTCGTCGGCCACCGCCACGCGCAGCATCGGCCGGTAGCGGAAGCCGCGGTCCACCGCCTGCACCCGCCCCTCGATCTGGGCGGGCACGCCCGGCTGCAGCGCCGCCACCGTGGTCAGGCGGGTGCGGTCCTCATAGCGCAGCGGCAGGTGCAGCCACAGGTCCTGCAGGGTGGACAGACCGCGCGCGGCGAATTTCTCCGCCAGCTTGGGACCGACGCCGGGCAGCGTGGTCAGCGGCGCCTCGCCTGCCGCCGACAGCGCCGGCGCCGGAACCTGCACGCGCGGCACGGCGGGGGATCAGTCCAGCACCATCACCGCGTCCACTTCGAAGCCCGCGCCCTTGGGCAGCGCCGAGACTTCGATGGTGGAACGCGCGGGGAACGGCGCCTGGAAGTAGTCCTGCATGACCGCATTGACCTGCGCGAACTGCGCCAGGTCGGTGAGGTACAGCCCCAGGCGCACGATGCGGTCCAGCGAGCCGCCGGCCGCCTCGGCCACCGCCTGCAGGTTGTCGAAGGCGCGCCGCGCCTGCGCGGCGATGTCGCCGGCGACGATCTCGCCGGTGGCCGGATCCAGCGGGATCTGCCCGGAGAAGTACACGGTGTTGCCGGCGCGCACGGCCTGCGAATACGGGCCGATCGCGGCCGGTGCACGGTCGGTATGGATGATCTGGCGGGACATGGCGACTCCGTTGGAAGAATGTCCGCCTAGTTTAGCTGGCGTGCGTGGTTGGGGATTGGGGATTTGGGAGCATGACCGTGACAGGATCGCGACCAAGCGTTTTTCGCAGGCGTCGACTGTCATGCAGCCGCGTTGGCAGGCGGCGCGGACGATGCCCGATCACGTGCACTGGCACGAAGCCCCAGTCCATTCCTTGTGGGAGCGGCTTCAGCCACGACGAGTGAAGCAGAAAGCCGCCTGACACCATCACGCGTCGGGACTGAAGTCCCTCCCACAAGAACTCCCGACCCATTCCGCCCGGCACCGCCTACTGGCGGCGCACGCTCTGCACCGCATTCAAGCGCCGCAGCCGGCGCATCACTTCGGCCAGGTGGTTGCGGTCGCGCACCTGGATGTTGAAGCGCAGCACCGCGGCGTTGAAGTCGCGGTCCAGGTAGTCGACGCGCTCGATGTTGGACTGGCTCTGCGCGATCGCCGCGGCCAGTTGCGCGAGCACGCCGGTGCGGTTCTCCACGTCCACCACCAGCGCGGTGTCGTAGTCGCCGATGACGCTGGTATCCCAGCCGATCGGCACCCAGCGCTCGGGCGACTTGCGCAGTTCGGCCAGGTTCGGACAGTCCAGGCGATGCACCACGATGCCCTTGCCGGCGGTGTGGTAGCCCATGATCTCGTCGCCGGGAATCGGCTGGCAGCAATTGGCGAAGCTGACCACGCCGCGCTCGGTGCCGTTGATCAGGATCTTTTCCTGCGAGTGCTTGGAATGGCCGCCGCCGCGCAGTTCGGCATACGCCATCAGCGCCTGCGCGGCCTGGTTGGGCATCCAGTTGCCCAGGGCGACATCGGCCAGCAGCGCCTCCAGACGCGGGTAGCGGTGTTCGCTGAGGAAGGAATCCAGGCGCCCCTTGGGCAGCCGCTCCAGCGAGCTGTCCATCGCCTCCAGCGCGCGATCGAGCATGCGATGGCCGAGCTGCACCGCGTCCTCGTGTTCGAGCTGCTTGAGCTGGTGGCGGATCGCGGTGCGCGCCTTGCTGCTGACCACGAACTCCAGCCACTGCGGCTTGGGCGTGGCCGAGCGCGCGGTGATCACTTCCACCGTCTGTCCGCTGACCAGCTTGGTGCGCAGCGGCACCAGCTTCTTGTCCACGCGCGAGGCCACCGCGCGGTTGCCGACGTCGGTGTGCACCGCATAGGCGAAGTCCAGCGCAGTGGAATTGCGCGGCAGCGCCAGGATCTTGCCCTTGGGCGTGAACAGGTAGACCTCGTCCGGGAACAGGTCGACCTTGACGTTGTCCAGGAACTCCAGCGAGGAGCCGGCGGCGCGCTGCGATTCGATCAGTTCGACGATCCACGCATGCGCGCGGCTCTGCGCGCTGTTGGGCGAGTCGCCGCCGAACTTGTAGGTCCAGTGCGCGGCCACGCCGCGTTCGGCGATCAGATCCATTTCCTCGGTGCGGATCTGCACCTCGATCGGCGAGCCGTAAGGCCCGAACAGCACCGTGTGCAGCGACTGGTAGCCGTTGGCCTTGGGAATGGCGATGAAGTCGCGGAAGCGCGCGTCCAGCGGCTTGAAGGTGGCGTGCACCGCGCCGAGGGCGTGGTAGCAGTCGGGCACGCCGCGCACCACCAGGCGGAAGCCGAACACATCCATCACCTGGTCGAAGGATTTGTTCTCGTCGCGCATCTTGTTGTAGATGCTCCACGGCGTCTTGATCCGGCTCACCAGCCGGTGCTCCAGTCCTTCCTTGGCCAGACGCTGCGACAACTGCACTTCCACCTGCGCCATCGATTCGCGGCGCACCACCGGCTGGCTGCGGATGTGTTTTTCGATGATCGCGTGGCGCCACGGATGCAGCGCGCGGAAGCCGAGGTTCTGCAGCTCGGACTTCATCAGGCTCATGCCCAGGCGCTGAGCGATCGGCGCGTAGATCTCCAGGGTCTCGCGGGCGATGCGGCTGCGCGCCTCGGCGCTCTGCGCGCCCAGCGTGCGCATGTTGTGCAGGCGATCGGCGAGCTTGATCATGATCACGCGCAGGTCGCGCGACATCGCTAGCAGCATCTTGCGGAAACTTTCGGCGGCCGCTTCCTGGCGGTCGCGGAACTTGAGCTTGTCCAGCTTGGTGACGCCGTCGACCAGTTCCGCCACCGCCTCGCCGAACTCGGCGGCCAGCTCGGCGCGGGTCAGCGGCGTGTCTTCGATGGTGTCGTGCAGGATCGCCGCGATCAGTGCCTCCACGTCCAGGCCCAGTTCGGCCAGCACCCCGGCCACCGCCACCGGATGGGTGATGTAGGGCTCGCCGGACTTGCGGGTCTGCCCCGCGTGCGCGGCCGCACCGACCTCCCAGGCGCGGCGCAGCAGCGGGATCTGCTCGGGCGGCAGATAGCTGGCGCTGCGTTCGAGCTGCAGGACGTAGTCGGGGACCGCCTCGTCGGCCGACGATGGCGCGGCGTGGGCGACCTGGGCAGAAGGGCCTGGGTTCATGCGGAAAGACTATGCCAGCGGCGCGTGGACGGCAAACCCGCAAAACGAAACAGCCCGCGGATGCGGGCTGTTCGCAGGACGATCGCGACGCAGGACGCGATCAGTCGTCGTTCTTGGACATGTCCTCGTCGGCGACGACCTCGGCCGCGGCCCATTCCAGGGCTTCGCGCTCGGCGCGCTCGCGTTCGGCCTTCTCGACCTCGTCGATCAGCGCGTTGTCGATCTTGCGCGCGGCGATCTCGCGCAGCGCCAGCACGGTCGGCTTGTCGGCCGACTCGGTGTTGTCGAGGGTGGCCTGCACGCCGTTGGCGAGCTGGCGGGCGCGCTTGGACGCCATCATGACCAGTTCGAAACGGTTGTTAACGACTTCCAGGCAATCTTCTACGGTGATGCGGGCCATGCGGGCTCCCGGCGGGCCGGCGGCGGCCACGCGTTCGAATGAGGGAAAGGGCGGGGATTGTAGGGCGGCAACCGCCCGAGATCAACCCCACCCCATTCAGTTCCCTTTGGAATCAGCCAGTTGGCTGTTCCTGCAGGAGGGTATCGATCAGTGCGGCATGGCGCTGCTGCTGCTGCGGCCGGCGCAGGCGGCTGGCGACGAAGATCGCGCACATCTCGTCCACCGCGGTGTCGAAATGCTCGTTGACGATCACGTAGTCGAAGTCGGCGTAGTGCGACATCTCCTCGCGCGCGGCGGCCAGCCGCTGCGCGATCACCGCCTCGCTGTCCTGGCCGCGCTTGCGCATGCGCTGCTCCAGGGCCTCGCGCGACGGCGGCAGGATGAACACGCTGACCGCATCCGGCACCTTGGCCCGCACCTGGCGCGCGCCCTGCCAGTCGATCTCCAGCAGCACGTCGTGGCCGGCGGCCAGCTGCGGCTCCACCGACTGCCGCGCGGTACCTTTCCAGTCGCCGTGCACGCGGGCGTACTCGAAGAAGTCGCCGGCATCGATCATCCGCTGGAACTCGTCGGCGGAGACGAAATGGTAGTGCTCGGCATGGCGTTCGCCCGGCCGCGGCGCGCGCGAGGTGAACGAGATCGACAGCGCGATCTGCGGGTCGCGCGCCAGGGTGGCGTTGACGATGCTGCTCTTGCCGGCGCCGGACGGGGCCGCCACGATGTAGAGAGTGCCGCGCATGTTCTTGGGAATGGGGAGTCGGGAATGGGGAATGGGAACAGCGCCAAGCCGGGCTGGGGGTGAATCGTACCCGCTTTGACGATTCCCCATTCCCGATCGCCCATTCCCGGCTATTCGAGGTTCTGCACCTGCTCGCGGATCTGGTCGATCAGCACCTTCAGCTCCACCGCGGCGTTGGAGGTGCGGCTGTCCACCGACTTCGAGCCCAGGGTGTTGGCCTCGCGGTTGAACTCCTGCAGCAGGAAGTCCAGGCGCCGGCCCGCCGGTTCCGGCTGGCGCAGGACGCGGCGCAGTTCCTTGATGTGGCTGCCGAGCCGGTCCAGTTCCTCGTCCACATCGAGCTTCTGCAGCCACAGCACCAGTTCCTGCTCGGCGCGGCCGGGATCGACCGGATGCGGCAGATCGGCCAGGCGCGCGGCCAGCTTGGCGCGCTGGCCGTCGCGGATGGCCGGGATCAGCGTCCGCACCTCGCCGGCGATGCGTTCCACCGCATCGACGCGCTCGACGATGGCCGCGGCCAGCTTGCCGCCCTCGCGCTCGCGCGCGGCGACGAACTCGGCCAGCACCTCGTCCAGCAGTTCCAGTGCCTGCGCCTGCAGCGCCGCCGGATCGACCGTCTGTCCCTGCAGCACGCCGGGCAGCTGCAGCAGGTCGACGAACTGCACCTGCATCTGCGGGAAACGCACTCCCAGCCGTTGCGCAAGCACACCCAGTTGCTCGACCAGGGCCTCGTTCACCGCCAGGGTCTGCGCTGCCTCCGGCGCGCGCAGGCGCAGCATCAGGTCGAGCTTGCCGCGGCTGATCCGCGCGGCCACGCGTTCGCGCAGTTGCGGCTCCAGCGCGCGCAGTTCTTCCGGCAGGCGCACGCCCACCTCCAGGAAACGGTGGTTGACCGAGCGCAGCTCGCATCCCAGCGTGCCCCAGGGAGTGATGCGCTCGGCGCCGGCATAGGCGGTCATGCTGCGGATCATGCGGTGTTCCGGTGCGGACAGGGGGCGAATGTTAACCTAGCGCCCTTTCCTGCCTCACCGACGCGGTCACAGGCCGCGCACGGCCCCGCCCTTCCCGGAACCCCTGCATGTCCTTCTCCCGTCCCAGCGGCCGCACGGCCGATCAGTTGCGCCCGGTCCGCATCGAACGCGCCTTCACCCGCCACGCCGAAGGCTCGGTCCTGGTCAGCTTCGGCGACACCCGCGTGCTGTGCAACGCCAGCGTCGAGAACCGCGTGCCGGGCTTCTTGCGCGGCAAGGGCGAAGGCTGGGTCACCGCCGAATACGGCATGCTGCCGCGCGCCACCCACTCGCGTTCCGATCGCGAAGCCGCGCGCGGCAAGCAGGGCGGACGCACGCTGGAGATCCAGCGTCTGATCGGCCGCGCGCTGCGCGCCTGCGTCGACCGCACGGCGCTGGGCGAGCGCACCATCACCCTGGACTGCGACGTGCTGCAGGCCGACGGCGGTACCCGCACCGCCGCCATCACCGGCGCCTACGTGGCGCTGGTGGATGCGGTGAACTGGCTGCAAAAGCGCGGCGACCTGAAGAAGCCGGTAGTGCTGGGCGCGGTCGCCGCGGTCTCGGTCGGCGTGTACCGCGGCGTGCCGGTGCTGGACCTGGACTACGCCGAGGACAGCGACTGCGACACCGACATGAACGTGGTGATGAACGATGGCGGCGGCTTCATCGAGCTGCAAGGCACCGCCGAGGGCCACGCCTTCCGCCGCGACGAACTGGACGCGCTGCTCGGCCTGGCCGAGCGCGGCATCGGCGAACTGCTGGCGGCACAGCGCGCCGCCCTGGCGCAATGAACCGGCGCCTGGCCCTGGTCACCCTGGTGGTGGCCGACTACGACGAGGCCATCGCCTGGTACACCGGCAAGCTGGGCTTCCAGGTGCTGGAGGACGTGGACCAGGGCCACAAGCGCTGGGTCGTGGTCGGGCCCGGCGATGCGCGCGGCGCGGCGCTGCTGCTGGCGCGCGCCAGCGACGATGCCCAGCGCAGCCGCATCGGCGACCAGACCGGGGGCCGGGTCGGCTTCTTCCTGCACACCGACGACTTCCAGCGCGACCATGCGGCGATGCTGGCCGCCGGTGTGGAATTCCTGGAAGCCCCTCGCCACGAACCCTACGCCACGGTCGCGGTGTTCCGCGATCTGTACGGCAACACCTGGGATCTGCTGGAGCCCATCGCATGAAACTGGTCCTGGCCAGCAGCAACGCCGGCAAGCTCGAAGAACTGCATGCCCTGCTCGACGACGTCGGGGTCGAACTGATCGCGCAATCCACGCTCGGCGTCAGCGATGCCGACGAGACCGGCCTGACCTTCGTCGAGAACGCGCTGCTCAAGGCGCGCCACGCCGCGCGCGTCACTGGGTTGCCGGCGCTGGCCGACGACTCCGGCATCTGCGTGGATGCGCTGCACGGCGCGCCGGGCCTGTATTCGGCGCGTTACGCCGGCGAGCACGGCAATGCGCAGGCCAACATCGACAAGCTGCTGGACGCGCTGGGCGAGGTCCCCGACGCGCAGCGCGGCGCGCATTTCTACTGCGTGCTGGTGCTGCTGCGGCATGCTGAGGATCCGCAGCCGCTGCTGGTGGAAGGCCGCTGGCGCGGCCGCATCGCGCATGCGCGTGCCGGGACCGGCGGGCATGGTTACGACCCGGTGTTCCTGGATCCGGACCACGGCCAGACCGCCGCCGAGATGCCGCTGGCGCTGAAGAACCGCATCAGCCACCGCGCCCTCGCCCTGCAGCAGCTCAAGCAGCGCCTGGCGGACCATCTTGCGGCGCATCCCGCCGAGTGACCGCACCGCGCGCAGGCACCGGGCCAGTCAGGACACCGCGGCGCGCGCAGACTGCCCTGCGCCGCTGCGCCAAGCCCTGAACGCTCCGGCGCCCGCACCGCCCGCATCTCCGTTTCCAGATTCCCGCCCGCCATGCCGCACGCCCACGACCATTGCCAGCATCCGCCCGGCACCGCCTGCCCGGATCCGTCCGCGCACGCCGACACCCCGACGCTGGTGCCGCCACCGCTGTCGCTCTACGTGCACCTGCCGTGGTGCGTGCGCAAATGCCCGTACTGCGATTTCAATTCGCATGCGGCCAAGGGCGCGCTGCCGTTCGACGCCTATGTGGATGCGCTGATCCGCGACCTGGACCAGGACCTGCCGCTGGTCTGGGGCCGCGTAGTCAACAGCGTGTTCTTCGGCGGCGGTACGCCCAGCCTGTTTCCGCCCGAGGCGATCGATCGCTTCCTGCAGGCGGCCAGCGCCCGGCTGCGCTTCGCGCCGGGCCTGGAGATCACCCTGGAGACCAACCCCGGCACCGCCGAGCATGGCCGCTTCGACCGCTACCTGGCGGCCGGGGTGAATCGCCTGAGCTTCGGCATCCAGAGCTTCGACGACGCGGCCCTGCAGCGGCTGGGCCGCATCCACGACGGCGCCGAGGCCGAGCGTGCGGTGAAGCTGGCGCAGGACGCCGGCTATGCCAATGTCAACCTGGACCTGATGTACGCGCTGCCGCAGCAGACCCTGGCCGAGGCCGAGCGCGACATCGCGCAGGCGCTGGCGCTGCAGCCGACCCACCTGAGCCACTACCAGCTCACCCTGGAACCGAACACCGTGTTCGCCGCGCGACCGCCGCAGGGCATCCCCGAAGACGACGACGCCTGGGACATGCAGGAGCGCTGCCAGGCGCTGCTGGCCGAGGCCGGCTTCGCACAGTACGAAGTCAGCGCTTACGCCCGCGCCGGTTACCGCTGCGCGCACAACCTCAACTACTGGACCTTCGGCGACTATCTCGGCATCGGTGCCGGCGCGCACGGCAAGATCAGCTCCGGCGCCGAACAGAACATCCTGCGCCGCTGGAAGCACAAGCATCCACAGGCGTTCCTGGACGCGGCGGGGACGCCGGCGGCGATCGGCGGCGACGAGCGGATCGCGCCTGAGCGGCGCCCGTTCGAGTACATGCTCAACGCCCTGCGCCTCAACGACGGCTTCGCGCTGCGCGACTTCAGCGCCCGCACCGGCCTGCCGCTGCAGGCGATCGCCTCGGCCCTGGCCACCGCGCAGGCCCGCGACTGGTTGCGGGTGGACGCCGGCCTCGCCGTCCCGACCGAGCTGGGACGGCGGTTCACCAACGACGTGATCGCCCTGTTCCTGCCCTGAGCCGCGCCGCCCGCCTTGGTTGCGGCGGCGGATCGTGCTACATACCGCGCAGAAAAGTATAACGGCGATCACAGGATGCCCCTGTCTGCGACCATGTCGGCCCCGCCAGCGACGCTTGCCAGCGCCGCCCTGCCGGCGCGCGTGCGCGACATCCTGCAGGCCTTGAACAGCCTGCTGTGGCAGGCCCTGGAGCTGCCGCTGCAGGCGACCCTGGACGAGCTGGAGCAGGACTTGCTCGAGCAGGCCGGGCGCGCCCGCAACGGCCAGGTGCAACAGGACCTGTTCCAGGAGGCGCAACGCGTGCGCGCGCAGCGCGGGCGCCTGGCGCCGTTCTACCAGGCGCAGCTGGAAGCCGGGCTGGCCAGGATCCGCAGCCCCTTGGCGACGGCCGCCGTGCCGCGCGCAGCCAAGGCAGGTGCCGCGCAGATGCTGACCCTGGTCGCCGATGTGGATATCGACCGCGACATCGTGCTGCACGAGATCGCCCGCCGCGAGGCGATCCGCTGCAATATCCCGCTGCAGTTGCTCGGCCAGCGCTTCGGCGTGCTGGCGGCGCGGCCCGCCTTCGAGATCGAGCAGTTGCCGCTGGGACCGCACGCGCTGTGCCGGCTGCTGCGCGCTGCCGGCGAAACGCTGGGCCTGGGGCTGGACACGCAATTGGCGCTGTATCGCGCCTTCGAACGGCAGGTGCTGGCGCGCTACGGCGAGATGGTGGAACGGGCCAATGTCCTGCTGACCCACGCCGGGGTGCTGCCCGGCCTGATCTATCTGCCCTACGTGGCGCGCAGCACCAATGTCGACCCGGGCACGCGGCGCGCGGCGCGCATGCCCGGCGTCGCGGTGCCGCCCGCTGCCGGCAGCGCCCCCCGCGGGAACGCCAGCGCTCCTGGTCAAGCCGCTCCCGCCATGGGCGTGCCGCCGGGGCCTGCCGCGACGGCACCGCTGCCGCCAGCGGGCGCGGCAGCCGGCGCCGCGGAACCGCCCGCCAGCGGCCCGGACCTGGCCACCCTGCGCCAGTTGCTGACCGCGGCGCGCGCCAAGGCCGTGCCCGCCACGGCGGTGCCCACGACTGAGACTGCCGGTGCCGCCGCGCTCCCGGCGCGGCCGACGAGCGCCGACGGTGCGGCCCCGGTCCCGACCGCCAGCCTGCTGGAGGCCTTGGGCGAACTGCAGGCGCAGCCGCCGGCCCACAGCACCCTGGGCGGGCTGCGCGGACGCCGCCACCTGCGCGACGTGCAGACCGCCCTGCTGCAGGCGCTGCGCGCCACCCACGGCGCGCAGGCGACCCTGGCAGCGCAGCAGGCCGACACCTTCGACCTGCTCGGCCTGCTGTACGGCGAGATCGAGCGCGAGGTACGCCCCGACGCGCCGGCCGCGGCGCTGCTGGAACGCCTGCAGGTGCCGCTGGTGCGCGCCGCGCTGCAGGATCCGGCGTTCTTCGCGCGCAGCCGGCACCCAGCGCGGGAACTGCTCAATGCCGTCGCCGAATCCGGCGCCACCTGGCTGGGCGAAGAGGACAGCGATCCGACGCTGCTGCTCAAGCTCAACCAGGCCGTGGACCGCGTGATCGAGGAGTACGAAGGCGACGAGACCGTCTTCGAGCAGGCCCACCAGGAGATCCAGGCGCAGCAGCGCAGCCTGGCGCACAAGGCCGAGATCGCCGAGCGCCGGCACGTCGAGGCCGCGCGCGGCAAGGAACGGCTGGAGCTGGCCAAGCAGACCGCGACCGCCACCCTGGAGGCGCTGTGCAGCGCCCGGCAACCGCCGGGTTTCGTGCAGACCCTGCTGCAGCAGGCCTGGTCCGACGTGCTGGTGCTGACCCTGCTGCGTCAGGGCGAGGACTCGGAGACCTGGCGCGAGCGCATCGGCCTGGCCGAGCGCATCGCCGAGGTCACCTGCCGCAGCGAGGGCGCCTCCGATGCGGCCCTGGCCGAGCGCGTGGGCCAGGCGCTGCTGCAGGTGGGCTACCACCAGCAGGAAGCCGAGGCCATCGCTCGCCGCCTGTCCACGCCCGGCGGCACCGACGCCGCCACCTCGCGTACCGAACTCAGCGTGCGGCTGAAAGCGCGCACCCGCCTCGGCGAGCAGGGCGAGGACGGCGAGCGCCCCTCGCTGCCGCCGCGCAACGAAGCCGAACAGGCCGCGTATGCGCGGTTGCGCACGCTGCCGTTCGGCACCTGGTTCGAATTCGTCGTCAACCAGCAAGGCGACCTGAAGCGGCAACGCCTGTCCTGGTACAGCCCGATCACCGAGCGTGCGTTGTTCGTCAACCAACGCGGGCAGAAGGCCGCCGAACACACGCTCGACGGACTGGCGCGGCTGCTGGCGCAGGGACAGGCGCGCATCGTCAGCGAGGACCGCGCCCGCCTGATCGACCGCGCCTGGCAGGCCGCGGTGCGCGCGCTGCGCACCCTGGCCGGCGTTCCCGCCGCCGACGACGCCATGGAGGGCGCATGAGCGCAGACGCTCGCCGATCGCCGCGCCTTCAGGTTCCGGACATGGTGCCGGTGCTGGACCTGATGGAAGACGCCGTGGTCGGCCGCCTCGGCAACGTCTCCGAACACGGCATGCTGTTGCTCGCCTCGGCACCGCTGCACGAGGACGCGCTGTACCAGTTGCGCTTCGCGATACCGCACGCCGACCGCGACGTGCAGATCGATATCGGCGCGCACCTGTTGTGGAGCGAACCCTCGCACGCACCGGGCCAGGCCTGGGCCGGCTTCCGCTTCCTGACCATTTCCCCCGCGCATCGCGACCTGTTGCGGCAGTGGATCAACGCTGCGACCGGCGGCTAGCGGCATCAACCTCGCAGGTGTGGCTACTGGTCCCTGTGACGGGATCAGCCGCGACCGGCATTCCCGGGAACGCCTCGGTCGCGGCCGAAGCCGCTCCTGCGGCGGCCATCCGCGACCGTTGCGCGATCGGCCGCAAAGAGTCTCCGGCGGATCGACAAAGCCCCGCGTCGCCGGCGTAGCTTCGGCATCGCACGCCATGCATAGGCCGTCCGTGCGCGTCCACACGCCTGCACCGTTTCCGGCACACTTGGCGCCCCCGTTTCCGCATCGCCGAACGAGTACGCCGCCATGCCCCAGCACGATCCAAGCGCCCTGTATCCCGACCACCTGCGCACCCTGACCCGACGCGCCGACGAAGCGCTGGCGCGCGGTGGCTTCGACCACCTGGTGGTCCCGAGCGGCACCCTGCACTACCAGGTGTTCGACGATCGCGACTATCCGTTCGCGGTGAACCCGCAGTTCAAGGCCTGGCTGCCGCTGACGCGGGTGCCGCACAGTTGGCTGGTGTACACGCCGGGGCGCCGTCCGCAGGTGATCTTCCACCAACCGCGCGACTACTGGCACGTGGTGCCGGATGCGCCCAGCGGCTGGTGGGTGGACCACTGCGACATCCATCTGATCCGCTCCCCGGACGAGGCGCTGGCGCTGCTGCCGGATGCCGCGCGCAGCGCGATCCTCGGCGAGCCGCAGAGCGCGCTGGGCGCTTACGTGCCGAACAACCCGCCGGCGGTGCTGGACTACCTGGAATACCACCGCGCCTACAAGACGCCGTACGAGCTGGCACTGATGCGCCAGGCGCAGCACTCGGCCGTGCGCGGCCATCGCGCCGCCGAGGCCGCGTTCCGCGACGGCCGCAGCGAGTTCGAGATCCACATGGCCTACTGCGCCGCGGTCGGCCAGGAAGCGAACGAACTGCCGTACGGCAACATCGTGGCATTGAACGAACACGGCGCCGTGCTGCACTACACCGAACTGCAGCGGCAGGCGCCGACGCCGCTGCGCAGCTTCCTGATCGACGCCGGCGCCTCGGCACACGGCTACGCCAGCGACATCACCCGCACCTACGCCGCCGATCGCGACAGCGAGTTCCAGGCGCTGATCGACGCGGTGGACGCCGCGCAGCAGCGCATGGGCCAGCACGTGCGCGCCGGCGTCGACTACCGGCAACTGCACCTGGACGCGCACCTGGCGCTGATGGGCGTGCTGAAGGACGCCGGCGTGCTCACCGTGTCGCCGGAAACCGCGGTGGCCACCGGCGTCAGCGCCGCGTTCTTCCCGCACGGCCTGGGCCACCCGATCGGCCTGCAGGTGCACGACGTCGCCGGTTTCGCCGCCAGCGACCGCGGCGGCCGCATCGAACGCCCCGACGGCCATCCCTACCTGCGCATGACCCGCACCCTGGAACCGGGCATGGTGGTGACGATCGAGCCGGGCCTGTACTTCATCGACATGCTGCTCGACGACCTCAAGCAGGCCGGCCATGGCGGCAGCGTCGACTGGGCGCGGGTGGCGCAGTTCAAGCCCTACGGCGGCATCCGCATCGAGGACGAAGTGGTGTGCACCGAGGACGCACCCGAGAACCTGACGCGGCCGGTGTTTGCGGCGGCGGCCTGAGCCGCCACCTCGATCACTTGCCGGTCAACGCGTACGGGCCGCGATTGAAGCTCATCGGGATCAGGTCGTAGCGGCGCTGCCCGGCGGCGGCCGGATACGGCGCGGTCTTGAAATCGCGTGCCAGCGCTTCGAGTCCACGTGCCGCGTTCGGCGAAGGCAGCGCCTCCAGCACCAGGGCGGACTCGGGACGTCCGCCCTGCGGATCGCCGCGCATCAGGAACAGGCTCAACGCTGGCGTGACCGGCAGGTCCATCGGGCTGTCCAGCACGGTCTTGCGTCGTTGATTCTCGGCACGCGCAGTCAGCCCGCCAGCCTCCTCGCCATCCTGCGCCTGCAGCGCATCGAGCTGCGCGAACAGCATCCGGTCCAGGACCCGGCCCCACTGCACGCGGAACGCGTTGAACCAGGCCAGGCCGATCGCGTCGCGGTCGCCGCTCGGCATCGCCGCATAGCAGCGCTCCAGGAGGTAGGCATGGTAGGCGGTATCGCGATTGCGCTGGCTGGGCCGCACACGGCGGCCTTCGATCGCGCGCGCCCGCGTGGTGAACTCGCGGTCCAGCGCCACCCAGCCCTGCGCCCATTGCAGCGCCGGCTTGGCATTGCCGGCGGACAACTCCAGCTCGGCCAGCGACGCCAACGCGAGTAGCGGGCAGCGCGGCATGCCCAGGCAGCGCTCCAGCCAGTAGCGGGCCGTGTCCAGGTCGCGCGGCACCAGATGCGCCGGATGCGCCTCGCCATTGCGGTAGAGCACGCCCAACACGTACGCCGAGGCGCCATCGCCCTTACCCGCCAGCGCGACGACCTGCGCCAGCATCTGCGCGCGGGCCTCCGGCGCAGCGCGCAGCGACAGCAACGTCTCTAGATCGTCCAGCGCCAGCGTGGGCACCGCAGCAGGCACAGGTGCCTGCGTCGCCGCGGGCGCAGCATCGGCTGGCGCCGCCGGCGCGGCCACTTGCTGCGCGTGCGCCTGCGCTGCGACGGCCACGCACAGTCCTGCCGCCAGCAGGCATCGCATCCACATCTTCATGAATCCCCCTTGTTCAGCCGGTCACTGTGCGCAACCGGCCGCCTGCACGCAAGGGGGCGGCGTCAGGCTGTCGCGGCGGCCTGACGGCCGCCGCCGGGATTGGGGATTCGCAACGGCAAACGCGCCAGGTCTGCTAGCCGACCTTTCCGCGCGCGGCGACCGCTTTTCCCATTCCCGTTTCCCTATTCCCCATTCCCAGCCATCCACTCCTCGATCTCCTCGGCGCTGCGCGCCAGGGCATCGGTAAGCACGCGATGGCCGTCGTCGGTGATCAGCACGTCGTCCTCGGTGCGGATGCCGATGCCCCGCCACTTCGGGTCCACGTCCTTGTCGTCCGGCGACACGTACAGGCCGGGTTCGATGGTGAACACCATGCCCGGCTCGAGCAGGCGCGATTCGCCGGCCAGCCGGTAGTCGCCGACATCGTGCACGTCCAGGCCCAGCCAGTGCCCGGTCTTGTGCCGGTAGAAGCGCCGGTAGTCGCCGCTGGCCAGGTTCTGCTCGACGCTGCCCTTGAGCAGGCCTAGCCGCAGCAGGCCTTCGGTCAGGGTCTGCACCGCGGCCAGGTGTCCGGCCTCGTAGGCCACGCCCGGGCGCGCCTGCGCCAGCGCGGCGGCATGCGCGGCACCGACCAGGTCGTGCAGCGCGCGTTGTTCGGCGCTGAAGCGGCCGTTGGCCGGGAAAGTACGGGTGATGTCGGCGGCATAGCCGCGGTATTCGGCGCCCGCATCGACCAGCACCAGGTCGCCGTCGCGCAGGCGCGCGGCGTTGGCGCGGTAATGCAGCACGCAGGCGTTGTGGCCGCTGCCGACGATGCTGCCGTAGGCCGGCCAGGCGTCACCGGCGCGGAATTCGCGCTCGATCTCGGCCTGCAGTTGGTATTCGTGCACGCCCGGCCGCGCCAGCCGCATCGCCGCGCGGTGCCCGGCCACGCTCAGGTCCGCAGCGACCTGCATCAGCGCGATCTCGTCGCGCGACTTGAACAGGCGCTGTTCGTGCAGCAGATGGCCCAGTTCCAGGAACTCGTGCGGCGGCTGCGCGCCGTGCCGCACCTGCTCGCGCACGCGCTTGACCCAGCCGATCAGCTTCAGGTCGAAATCGACGTCGCGGCCGAAGTGGTAATACACCCGCGAGCGGCCTTCCAGCAGCCCGGGCAGGATCTCGTCGAGGTCGTCGATCGGATAGGCATCGTCCATGCCGTAGCGCTCGACCGCGCCTTCCTGGCCCGCCCGCGGGCCGTCCCAGGCTTCGCGCTCGGGGTCGCGTTCGCGACAGAACAGCAGCGCCTCGCCGTGGCGGCGGCCGGGCACCAGCACCAGCACCGCGTCCGGCTCGGCGAACCCGCACAGATACCAGAAGTCCGAATCCTGCCGGTACGGGTAGTGCGTGTCGTGGCTGCGCACACGCTCCGGTGCGCTGGGCAGCACCAGGATGGCCTGCTCGCCGGCCATGTCCATCAAATGACGGCGCCGGCGCACGTACTCGCCGGAGGAAATCCCGGTGAGCCGCTTCATCAGTTCAGGCGCTGCCGGTGGCGCGGGCCGAGCACGCAGTCGCTGTGCAGCAGCAGCACCGCCACGCGCACGAACTCCTCGATCTCGGCCAGCGCGTCCTCGTCCTCGTCGCCGCTGTCGAAATCGTCGGCGCTGGCCTGGGCCAGGCGCGCCACGTCCTGCAGCGCCTCCTGCCCTTCCTCGGACAGTGGCGGCGCAGCCCCTGCGGCCAGGCCGAAGCCGCCGAGGAAGCCGCGGCACCAGTCGAACAGCGCGTCGGCGCGCTCGGGCAGCGGCGCGCCGGCATCGGCCAGCACCAGGTCGAAGCCGAAATCGCGGTCGTTCAGTTGCGCAGTCGTGGCCTCGCGCAGGCGGTCCAGCGCATCGCCGGGGCGCGGCGCGGCGAGGCTTGCGTCGGCGAGCACGGCCGCCGGCCATGCCGGCAATTCGGCGCCGCCGCCGGCCAGCCAGCCGCACAGGCCGCCGTGCAGTTCGGCTGCCGACGCAGCCAGGCCAAGCGTCCGGCTGGCATCGGCGATCTGGTCGGCAGTGGGAAGTTCGGTCATGGAGCAAGCCTGTCGGGCGCTGGCCGCGGGCCTGTCGAGGCCTGCGGCGGAATCGGGACTGCGCAGTGTAGCAACCGCGTATGCGCCGCCGCTTGTGGTGGCTTCCGGCACGCGCCTACACTCCACCACCCGTTCTTTGACAGAAGTCACTTTCCGCCATGCCATTGGAGCACGTTGCTGCAGGAGCTGCGGAAAGAACCGGCCTCGCCTTGTTCGGCGAGACCTTGCTGGCCGCATGGCCGCTGATCGCGCTCGCCGCGCTGGCGGCCGGCGGGGTGGCGGCGCTGTTCGCGCTGCGTTCGCGTCGGCGCCTGCGCGAGCAACTGCAACGGCACGCGCAACTGCAGCAGCGCGACCAGCACCTGAAGCTGGCGCTGTGGGCCTCGGGCGAGCACTTCTGGGATTACGACCTGCAACAGCGCAGGTTGCGGCTGATGCGCGCCGACGAGGCCACGCCGCACGCGCAGGACATCGGCCTGGTGATCCGCGAGAACGAGCCGCTGCGGATCCATCCCGACGACGTGCAACAGGCGCGGCAGGTGCTGCAGGAACACCTGCAGGGCCTGACCGCGATCTACACCGCCGAGTACCGGGTGGACCTGGCCGGCGACGGGGTCTGGCACTGGGCGCGGGTGCGCGGCCGCGTGGTCGACTACGACGCCAGCGGCGCGCCGCGCCGCCTCGCCGGCACCGCACGCGACATCACCTCGCACCGCCAGGCCGACCTGGAACGGCGCATCGCCGCCGAAGTGCTGCGCAGCATGGGCGAGGCGGTCGCCGTGCTCGACGAGGACCGCCGCTTCATCTCGGTCAACCCGGCCTTCACCCGCATCACCGGCTACAGCGAGCGCGAGGTACTGGGCCAGCCGATGGCGCTGATCGACCACGCGCCGGAAACGCCGGCGGCCCCGGTGGCCGACCACGGCCGGCATTGGCGCGGCGAGGCCTGGAAGCGGCGCAAAGACGGCCAGGAGATCCTCTGCCACCTGCGCCGCAATACTGTGGTCGACGCCGACGGCCGCCAGAGCTTTCAGGTGGTGGTACTGGAAGACATCACCGAGCAGAAGCGCGCCGAGCAGGAACTGCGCTATCTGGCCAACTACGACACGCTGACCAGCCTGCCCAACCGTGCGCTGCTGTCCGAACGCCTGGCGCGGGCGATCGTGCGGGCGCGGCGCCAGGCCGGCTCGGTGGCGGTGCTGTTCCTGGACCTGGACCGCTTCAAGGACATCAACGATTCGCTCGGCCACGCGGTCGGCGACCGCGTGCTGCGCGCGGTGGCCGAACGCCTGCAGCAGGCGGTGGGACCGCAGCACACGGTGGCGCGCCTGGCCGGCGACGAATTCACCGTGGTGGTCGAGGACATCGTCAGCCAGGGCGAGGCCGAGGCGGTGGCCGCCCGCGTGCTGGCCGCGTTCGAGGCGCCGCTGCGGCTGGACGAACGCCGCGAGGTCGCGGTCTCCACCTCCATCGGCATCTCCCTGTTCCCGCAGCACGCGCTGCTGCCGAGCGAGTTGCTCAAGCACGCCGACACCGCGATGTACCAGGCCAAGGCCGCCGGGCGCCGCAACGCGCAGGTGTACTCGGCGCGCATGGACGAGGCCACCCGTCACCGCGCCACCCTGGCCAGCACGCTGCGCAAGATCCCGCTGGATCAGGAACTGAAGCTGGTCTACCAGCCGCGCTACTCGCTGCGCACGCAGCGGGTGGTCGGCGTGGAAGCGCTGCTGCGCTGGCACAGCGCCGACTTCGGCCCGGTCTCGCCGAGCCAGTTCATCCCGCTGGCCGAGGAGACCGGGCTGATCCTGGAGATCGGCGAATGGGTGCTGCGCCAGGCCTGCGGCGCGCTGCGCGACTGGCGGCGGATGGGGCTGACCGACCTGTGCATGTCGGTGAACGTCTCGGCGATCCAGCTCGAGCGCGGCAACCTGCCGGAACTGATGGCCGGGATCCTCGCCGAAACCGGCGTGCCGGCCGCCAACATCGAACTGGAACTGACCGAGAGCGTGGTGATGTCGCAGGTCGGCAAGAACGCCGAGCTGCTGCGCGCCTGCCGCAAGCTGGGGCTGACCCTGGCCATCGACGACTTCGGCACCGGCTATTCGTCGCTGGCCTACCTGAAGCGGCTGCCGATCAACACCCTGAAGATCGACCAGGAATTCATCGGCGACCTCACCCGCGACCCGGACGACGAGGCGATCACCAGCACCATCATCGCGATGGGCCACTCGCTGGCGCTGAAGGTGGTGGCCGAGGGCGTCGAGGACGCCGGGCAATTGGCGTTCCTGCGCGCGCACGGCTGCGACGAGATCCAGGGCCACCTGGTGGCGCCGGCGCTGGAGCCGGACGCCTGCCTGCGCCTGCTGCAGCAACCGCTGCGGCTGCCTGCCTGAGCGCCGGCCACGGCGCCGCCGCGCGGCGTCTTGACCGCCCCTCGGGCGCATGCCTATCGTGAGCGCCATGGACAGCCCTGACGCCCTCGCCGAGCTTCGCGCCCTTGCCGCACGCGTGGAAACGCTGGTCGAGCGCTGCCAGCGCCTGTCCGACGAGAACCGCAGCCTGCGCCAGCAGCAGGAACACCTGATCGGCGAGCGCTCGCAGTTGCTGACCAAGAACGAACAGGCGCGTTCGCGCGTGGAAGCGATGATCGCCCGACTGAAGTCCCTGGAGCAGCACACGTGAGCGAGCCGGTCAGCGTCCGCATCCTCGACCGCGAATACACCGTCGGCGTCGAGGCCGAAGAACGCGACGGCCTGCTCGCCGCCGCACGCCTGCTCGACGCGAAGATGCGCGAGGTGCGCGGCAGCAACCGCATGGCCGCGGTGGACCGCGTCGCCGTGCTCGCGGCGTTGAACCTGGCGCACGAGTTGCAGCAACTGCGCGACGAACAGGGGCAGCGCGAACGCGAGATGGCGCGCACACTCGCCGATCTCAATCGGCGTCTGGACAGCGTGGTCGATACGACGCGCTGATCCGCACGTGGCGCTGCAATCATCAACGTGAATTGCAACGTACCGAAGGACCGACGAACGGACTAGCCAAGCGCGATCACGGCGCTATACTCCACTTGCGTTCTCTGCTGTGAACGACAGCGTGTGCAAACATTCGCCTTGTCCCTTAATGACGACCACGGGGTGGCGACGGAATCGGGAGTGCAGGTCCGCCTCGTAGCGGGAAGCCCGATGATTCTCCAGCCATCCCACTTGAACCCCGGGTTCAAGGTCGTTTCGCACGCATCGTCACGGCGGAGAATGCAATTTTTCCAGGAAGCGGCGCCGCAAGGCGCCGTTTCCTTTTGTGCGCCTGCAGCGTGTGCCTTCACCACGCCGTCGTCGCCGGCGAATTGCAGGTGCCACGCGTTCTCGCACCGACCGAAACCCGGGATACTGGTCTCCCCATCACGGAGATCCCGGATTGCCGACGCTCGCCCAGATCCTCGACCGCTTCGACCCCGCCGCGGGATTCGACGTCCCCGCCAGCTGGCGGCAAGGCCGCACCGCCTTCGGCGGCCTGTCCGCGGCGCTGGCGCTGCAGACCGCGCTGCGCACGGCGCCGTCCGCGTTGCCGCCGCTGAAGTCGGCGCACATCGGCTTCGTCGGCCCGGCCGACGGCAGCCTGCGCTTCGATGCGCAGGTGTTGCGCCAGGGCAAGTCCGCCACCTCCGTGGGCGTCGATTGCCTGGCCGACGGGCAGGTCGCCCTGCGTGCGGCCTTGCTGTTCGCACAGCCGCGCGCCAGCCGCATCGCCCACGACTTCCTGCCGGCACGGCCGGCGGTGGTTGGCCCCGATGACGCGACGCCGATTGCCGACAGCGCGGCGACCCCCGCCTTCGTCGCCAACTTCGACATGCGCCTGGCCGGCGGCGCGCTGCCGCTGTCCGCCGCGGCCGATCCGGAGTTGCTGGTCTGGGCGCGCCATCGCGACGCCGCCGGCGTGGACCCAAGCGTGGCTCTGGTCGCGCTGGGCGACTGCCTGCCGCCGGCCGCGATGACCTGCTTCAGCGCACCGGCGCCGGTCAGCTCGATGACCTGGAGCCTGGACTTCCCGCAACCGGCCAGCGCCGGCGACTGGTTCCTGCTGCGCTCGGCCAGCCTGCATGCCGAGGACGGCTACTCGCTGCAGGACATGCAGATCTGGGACAGCGCCGGGCGGCTGGTGCTGTGGGGCCGGCAGACGGTGGCGCTCTACGCGTGATCGCCGCAGCGGCGCGCGCCTGCTGGTCAGTGCGCGCGCCGGCGCCGACAATAGCGACCTCTCTCGCCACCCCTGCCAGATGACTGCCGACGACCGCGACTCCCTGCGCCAGGACCTGCGCGCGCGCCGCCGCGCGCTCACCGCGCCCGTGCGCCTGGCCGCCGCCGACGCCTTGGCACAGCGACTGCTGGACCTGCCGTTCGCGCCGCAGTACGGCCATGTCGGCGGCTACTGGGCGATGGACGGGGAGATCGCCCTGCACCGCTGGCAACTGTCGCTGCCGGAGGCGGTGCAGTACTGCCTGCCGGTGCTCAGCGGCGACACACTGCGCTTCGCGCCGTGGCGTCCCGGTCAGCCGCTGCGCGCCAACCGCTACGGCATCCCAGAGCCCGACGTCGACCCGGCCACGACCCTGGCGCCGGCGCAGATGGCGCTGGTGGTGACGCCGCTGGTCGGCTTCGACACCGCCGGCGGCCGCCTGGGCATGGGAGGCGGCTGGTATGATCGCAGCTTCGCTTTCCGCCAGCGGCAGGCTCCGCCGCCCTGGCTGGTCGGGGCCGCCTTCGACGCACAGCAGGTCGCGGCCTTGCCGCTGGCGGCCTGGGACGTGGCGCTGGACGCGGTCTGCACTGAATCCCTCACCCTGTCGACTGCGCACGATTCCTCCGCATGACCGCACGCACCCGCTATTGGCTGATGAAGTCCGAACCGGACGCCTTCTCGATCGACGACCTGCAGCGGGTCGGCACCGAACCCTGGAACGGCGTGCGCAACTACCAGGCGCGCAACTTCATGCGCGACGGCATGAAGGTCGGCGACGGCATCCTGTTCTACCACTCCAACTGCAAGGTGCCGGGCATCGTCGGCGTGGCCCGCGTGGCCAGCCAGGCCTATCCCGACGCCACCCAGTTCGACCCGTCCTCCGACTACCACGACCCCAAGGCCACCCAGGAGCAACCGCGCTGGTACCTGGTGGACGTGGCGTTCGAACGCAAGCTGGCGCACACCATCGCCCTGGACGAGATCAAGCAGCACGCCGACGCGCTGGGCGAGGGCTTCCCGCTGGTCGCCCGCGGCAACCGCCTGTCGGTGTTCCCGGTCAGCGCCGCGCAGTGGAAGCTGCTGCTTTCGCTCGAATAGCCGGGATTCGGGAGTGGGGATTGGGGATTCGCCCGGTCCCATCCGCCGACCCGCTTTTCACGAATCCCCAATCCCGAATCCCCACTCCCGAGCTCCTCCAATGTCAGACGCCAAACGCCTTGCCGCCGAGAAAGCCATCGACTACGTCCAGGACGGGATGATCGTCGGCGTCGGCACCGGCTCCACCGTTGCCTACTTCATCGACGCGCTCGGCCGCATCGGCCACCGCATCAAGGGTGCGGTGTCCAGTTCCGAGCAGAGCACCGCGCGCCTGCGCCAGCACGGCATCGAGGTGCTGGACCTGAACCACACCGGCAACCTGTCGCTGTACGTGGACGGCGCCGACGAATGCGATCCGAACAAGTGCCTGATCAAGGGCGGCGGCGCCGCGCTGACCCGCGAGAAGATCATTGCCGAGGCCAGCGAGCGCTTCATCTGCATCATCGACCCGAGCAAGCAGGTGCAGACCCTCGGCAAGTTCCCGCTGCCGATCGAAGTGATCCCGATGGCGCGCAGCCTGGTCGCCCGCGAGATCCTGGCGCGCACCGGCGGCCAGCCGGTCTGGCGCGACGGCGTGGTCACCGACAACGGCAACGTGGTGCTGGACGTGCACCACCTGTCGATTACCGACCCGGTGGCGCTGGAGCGCGAACTGAACCAGATCCCGGGCGTGGTCTGCGTCGGCCTGTTCGCACGCCGCCCGGCCGACGTGGTGATCGTCGGTGGCGAGCCGCCGCGCGTCTTTTGACGCGCGCTGGCGCGCGCGGGATTCGGGATTAGGGATTCGCAAAGGCAAGGATCTCGGCTTTTACGAATCCCCAATCCCGAATCCCCAATCCCCGCTCTTGACGCCACGCGCACCTTGCAACAAGGTGCGCGCTGTCCTCCCTGCCCTGGTCCGCCCATGTCCCTCTTCCGCGCGCTCTGCGTCCTTCTCCTGCTCGCCCTCAGCGGCTGCGCCAGTGCCGGCGGCGACCATTGGGTGGAACTGGGCGGACATCGCTACGAAGTGGAACTGGCGCAGAACGATGCGACCCGCGCGCGCGGGCTGATGTTTCGCGACCAGATGGAAACCGACCACGGCATGCTGTTCATCCACGACCGCGAGGAACCGCAGGCGTACTGGATGAAGAACACCAAGATCCCGCTGGACATCCTGTACTTCGACAACCAGCGCAAGCTGGTGGCGCAGCAGCGCGACGTGCCGCCGTGCTCGGCCGGCGACGCCTGCCCGCCCTACCCCAGCAACGCGCCGGCGCGCTACGTGCTCGAACTCAACGCCGGCCAGGCCGAGCAGTTGAAGCTGCAGGACGGCACCGAACTGCGTTTCGGCCCGGGAATTCCGCAGGGCCACTGATCCGTCAACGGTGCCGGCGGCGTCGGGAAAAGGCCCCGCGACCACGGCGCTGAACCCGACACCGCTGTCGGGAACGGCCGGACTTGATCGGGCCCGGCTTTGCCGCCAGTCTTGGGCCATGGCCGCCCCATTGACATTGCCGAGCTGGAATACCCTGGCCGCGCTGGATGACGATGCCCTGCCGCTGCTGGCGACCGCGCTGCTGATCGCCCGCGACGAGTATCCGGAGCTGGACGCCGCCCATTACGACACCCTGGCGCAGAGTCATGCCGACCACCTGCGGCACGAGGTGGCGATGATCGAGCAGTGGCCGCTGAAGATGGCGGCGATCAATCGCCACCTGTTCGAAGAACTGGGCTATAGCGGCAACCACGACGAGTATTACGACCCGCGCAACAGCTACATGAACCAGGTGTTCGAGCGGCGCCTGGGCAACCCGATCTCGCTGGCGCTGGTGCAGATGGACGTGGCGCGGCGCCTGGACATCCCGCTCGACGGCGTGTCCTTCCCGGGGCATTTCCTGGTGCGCCTGCCGGTGGACGACGGCCTGCTGGTGATGGACCCGTTCAACGGCGGGCGTCCGCTGGCGGTGGAGGAACTGCGCGAGCGCGCGCGGCCGCACATGGGCGGCGAAAGCCCGGACGACCGCGCCCTGCTGCAGATCCTGGACCCGGCGCCGCACCGCGCGATCCTCGCCCGGGTCCTGCGCAACCTGCATGGCCTGTACGCCGAACGCGACGAGTGGGACCGCGCCGCACGCAGCGCCGACCGCGTGCTCAAGCTGATGCCCGACCAGCCCGAAGCCCTGCGCGACCGCGGCATGGCCTACCTGCAGATGGACTACGTCCCCGGCGCACGGCGCGACCTGGGCCGTTACCTGCAATTGAACCCCGAAGCCTCCGACGCCTTGCCGATCCGCGAGCGCCTGGTGGAACTGAGCGCGCGCGCGCAGCGGATGCATTGACGCTGGGAATGGGGAGAGGGGAATCGGGAATGGGAAAAGCGCATGCCCTGAGGCTCAGAGGTTGCTGACCTGATCAAGCCGTCATGGATAACCGACCGAATCGATCATCGAACGTCGGCGGACATGCGGCTCTCCCGAGTATCGGCCTTGCGATCCGACCACCCGGCCTCGCGATGTCTGCCTGCCAGCCCTGAAACTGGCCGCCGCGTCAAGCCTGCAAGGCACGGGAGTCGCTGTCCCACTCCCGATTCCCCACTCCCCATTCCCAGCGCTCAATCCATCTCCACCATCTCGAAATCGTCCTTGGTCACGCCGCAGTCCGGGCAGGTCCAGGTGACGGGCACGTCGTCCCAGCGGGTGCCGGGGGCGATGCCTTCTTCCGGCAGGCCGTCGGCCTCGTTGTAGATGAACCCGCAGACGACGCACATCCAGGTGCGATAGGTGGTGGCGCTGGCGTCGCTCATTGGATAATCGCAGGTCACAGTCGGAACGGCATTGTCCCATCGCCGCCGACGCATCGGAAGGCTTGGCCATGAACGCATCCCCGGCGCCGCGCGGCGTGTACCTGATCACCCCCGACGAGGCCGACGGCGCGCGTCTGCTGGCACGGGTGACGCCGCTGCTGGACCAGGGCGTGACCTGGCTGCAATACCGCAACAAGCGCGCCGACGCGGCGCAACGGCGCGAGCAGGCCGCGGCGCTGCAAACGCTGTGCGCACAGGCCGGCGTGCCGCTGATCGTCAACGACGACGTCGCGCTGGCGCAGGCGGTGGGCGCGGCCGGCGTGCACCTGGGCGAGGACGACGGCGATCTGGCCGCCGCGCGCGCCGCGCTCGGGCCGCAGGCATTGATCGGCGCCTCCTGTTACGACGACCCAGCACTGGCCCGCGGCGCCGCGGCGGCTGGCGCCAGCTATGTCGCCTTCGGCGCCTTCTTCCCCACCCGCAGCAAGGTCACCACGCGCCGCGCCACGCCCGACCTGCTGCGCGATGCGGCAGCGCTGGGCCTGCCGCGCGTGGCGATCGGCGGCCTCACGCCGGACAACGCGCGTCCGCTGGTCGCGGCCGGCGCCGATCTGCTGGCGGTGATCAGCGGCGTGTTCGATGCGCCCGATCCGCGCACGGCACTGGCCGCGTACCGCGCCTGTTTCGACTGAGGCACTAGCGCTTCCCTTCTCCCCTCGGGACCATGGCCCCCTTTTCGGGGGAAGGTGCCCCGAAGGGGCGGATGAGGGTACGGGCGCAGCCTCGTGCACCCAAACACCGCGCGTCGCTGCGCGCCGGACCCTCACCCCAACCCCTCTCCCGACGGGAGAGGGGCTAGCCGCTCCCTTCTCCCATCGGGAGAAGGTGCCCCGAAGGGGCGGATGAGGGTACGGGCGCAGCCTCATGCACCCAAACACCGCGCGTCGCTGCGCGCCGGACCCTCACCCCAACCCCTCTCACGTTGGGAGAGGGGCTTTGGCCTCCTCCTTCTCCGTCCGGGACCATGGCCCCCTTTTCGGGGAAAGGTGCCCCGCAGGGGCGGATGAGGGTACGGGCGCAGCCTCATGCACCCAAACACCACGCGTCGCTGCGCGCCGGACCCTCACCCCAACCCCTCTCCCGACGGGAGAGGGGCTTTGGCCTCTTCCTTCTCCCTGCGGGACCATGGCCCGCTTTTCGGGGGAAGGTGCCCCGCAGGGGCGGATGAGGGTGCGGACGCAGCCTCATGCACCCAAATACCGCGAGCCGCTCCGCGCCGGACCCTCACCCCAACCCCTCTCCCGGTGGGGGAGGGGCTTGCTTCAACACCTCTCAGCGGCGCCGCCTCCTCCCGGATCGGCCGCACGACC